>QHPC01000093.1 GCA_003218915.1 Verrucomicrobiota bacterium | reverse complement strand
GATACCTGCCAGGGGTCCCTGCATCACACGGATGCATTAGAATGCCTTATTGGAAAGCACGCCAGTTTTATGACGCCGTTCACATCGGAACACCAGTAGTGGTGAAACCTTAGCAAACGTGCGTCGGTCGCGTTTCAGACCGGCAATAACGTGGTTTTTTATGATCGCGCCCTTCAGCCGGCCGATATGCGGCGATACAACGCTTCGTATTGAGGAACAACGCGATCTGCTGAGAACCTTTCGCGCGCGCGAGCGCCACTCTGTTCGCCGAGTTCGCGGGCCAAATTCGGATTTTGTACCAACGCATCTAACGCAGAAGCAGCCGCGGTTACATCCCCGAAAGGATATAGGGGAAAAGAGTCACCTAGAACTTCGGGAATGCCGCCAACGCGAAAGGCGACGACGGGTTTACCATAAAATGCCGTCTCGAGAATGCTCAAACCAAAGCTTTCGTATTCGGACGTGTAGAGTCCGGCATCCGCGGCCTCCAAATACTCTTCCACCGTAGCTGCGTTCTGGCGAACAATCACGCTGTCGCGGAGAGCCAATTCATCCAGCAGTGGCTCATAGGGATCAAAAGGGCCGCCTGCCAAAATGAGCAATCGAAGGCGCGCCCGATTCTTGGACATGGCGACCGTGCGTAGCAGCAGATCGATGCGCTTGACCGGTCGCAAATTCGACATGTGTAGCACAAGAAATTTGTCGGTTACGCCCAAATCGCGTCGAACTTCTTCGCGGCTTCTCTTCGGTTTATTTGGGGTGAAGAAATTCGGAATCACGTCGATCGCTCGTTTCAGAGAAAAGATTTCCTGGGTTTGATTCCGAAGATTTTCTGAAACTGCCGTCACCGCATCGGAATGCACAAGAGCGTGCTCGATGGCGGTGCGGTAGTCGGGATCCTGCCCCAGTAAAGTGGTATCGCTTCCGTGCAAGGTTGTGATGATGCGCGGAGCTGACGGTCCTACAATCTGCGAGGCTAAACACGCGGCCAGCGCGTGTGGCACGGCATAATGAACGTGAAAAAGATCGAGTTGCTGGGAACGCGCCACCTCCGCCATTTTCACTGCGAGCGGCAGAGTGTAATCGGGACACGGAAACAAAGCGTTGTCCGCAAACTCGACTGGATGGAAATGAAGGCCCTCCTGCGGCAGGTCTAGCCGAACCGGTAGAGCATAACTGAACAAGTAAACTTCATGACCGCGGCGCGCCAGTTCTGAGCCGAGGGCTGTCGCCAAAATCCCACTTCCGCCAATCAACGGAAAACATGCAATCCCAATTTTCAGCGACCCCGATTCCATTACAATTCCGTATATGCTCTGTCGAAGTCAGAAATTTCGTCGCGCTTGATGAATTTCACCAGAGGAGCATCTGTCCTGTTGATGTAATGCTGCTCGCTTGCACCGGCGACGTAATGGGTGCACCGAATCACCGACTGCATCCAATGGAAACGCGTATCACGGGTCGGGCTGATTTGCTCCGGACCGAATTCTCCTCCGGGAATATCCAGAAACCGATCGCCTCCTTTGTGTAGCAACAATTTCCCGTCGCGGTAGCGTGCGCGGACGATCTCTCCTTCGTAACGCCGATCGACGAAATAGTCTGAGACCGCCACAGCGCGCGCTCTGAAGTCGGCTGCACTGGATCGCTCTACCCTTACACCTTCCAGCAATCCCATTCGCTTGTACATTTCGAGACAAAAGTCGGCAACATTCGAGCATTTGATCTCCTTGAAGTGTGTGACCAGAGACTGGCGAACATAGTTTGGGAGTTGGCGCGCAGTTTTCTCCTGCCATTCTGGAAGAACGCGTTTGGCGTACAAGGGCGAGAACTGCTTTTGGATCCGATTTTCGAACTGAAAGTTCAGGGCTACTTCATGGTTGCTGTTTCGGTCTCGCAAAATGGTAATCGTCTCGCGTGGGTCATGATCGCTGTCGTGAAGGAAAAACACGATTTCTCCCCCAATCTCCTTTTGAAGACGCCGGGCCGCCAGAATTTTAGCGAACAAGAATCGCTTGGGAAAAAATCCGCACGGTTGCTGGCCGAAACAAATAATCGGATGATCCATTGCCCAGAATGAGTTTCATGCCCCCGCCGGAGCTGCTGTGTTGCGAAAAATAGTTTGCTGCAGAACCGGCGCCAGGATCAGCACGGCCGCGCATCCAATAAAATTGTACCAGAGGTACCCGATATTCGTTGTAGCAAACAGGACGAACACCAGCGTTTGTGCAAGGAGCGCCGCGAAAAACACAGCCGACCCGGTAACGCGACGGACAAAGAAGCCTGCCAGAAAGAGACCGAGGATGCTGCCATAAAACACCGAGCCAAGAATGTTACCCGCCTCAATCAGGTTTTCGACCAAACTAGCAAACGAAGCGACGCCGATGGCGATCAAACCCCACGCTGCTGTCAACGCTTTCGCTGCGACTACATAATGATGGTCGCTCGCGTTTGGTCGAATCGAGGGCCGGTAAAAATCGATCGCTGTGGTGGAACCGAGAGCATTCAGAATTGCTGACGTCGCCGACATGGTCGCGCACAAGATCACTGCGATCAGTAATCCGACAATTCCGTGCGGCATCTGTTGAAGAATAAAAGTAATAAATACGTAATCCGACTCCTTGCTTTTTGGATCAACGCCCGCTTGCCCGAGAACGGCCTTGGTTTGATTGCGCAACTCGTGCGCCTGCGCACCGAGTTCGCGAAGCTTGGTCGTTGCCTGATCGCGCTCGTTTGACGATGCACTGGACAGCGCCCGAATAGCAGCGCGTTTTTGTGTGAAGACGTTATCGAATTGCGTTTGCAACGCATCCAACTGCGGCGCATACCCACTCGCCATCGCACGTTGGTACGCCGGCTCATTGAAATACAGGGGCGGCTTTTCGAATTGATAAAACATGAAAACAATCACGCCAAGCAGAAGGATGAAAAATTGCAGCGGCACCTTCACAGTGGCGTTGAAGAGCAATCCGAGACGGCTCTCCTTGAGCGAGCCACCCGCGAGATATCGTTGCACCTGAGATTGGTCCGCTCCGAAATAGGAAAGCGCGAGAAAAAAGCCGCCAATGAGGCCCGACCAAAACGTGTAGCGCTTATGCGGATCGACCGAGAAATCGACCGCCTCCAGTTTTCCCATTTTGCCCGCGACCGACAGCGTGCTTTGAAACGACAAATCGGGCGATAGCCGGTAAACGGCGACCGCAAATGCAATCGCCATGCCCACCAAAATCACAATCATCTGGTAGCGTTGGGTGATGCTGACAATCTTGGTTCCACCCACAACCGTGTAGATAATGACCAGTCCGCCTGCGAACCAGATGGTCAGGTTCAAGCGCCACCCGAGCAAGGCCGAGAGAACAATGGCCGGTGCGTAAATCGTAATTCCGGCAGCGATGCCTCGTTGCACAAGAAACAGGAACGCGCCGAGTAGCTGCGTCTTCTGATCGAATCGCTCGCCGAGGTACTGATAAGCCGTGTAAACTTTTAGACGCTGATAGATCGGAACGAAGACGGCGCACACAACGATGAGCGCGAGCGGCTGTCCAAAATAGTTCTGAATAAAACCTATGCCGCTCTCATAGGCCTGGCCCGGCATGGAAAGAAACGTGATCGGGCCTGCCTGCGTTGCGAGGACCGAGAGTCCAATCGTTGCCCACCGAATACTTGCATCGCCCTTGAGATATTGGCCTAAAGAGGCACTTCCGCGGGTTCGCCAAAGGCCATAAAGCGGGATCGCCAGAATCGTGGCGATGAGAACGAGATAATCGAGCCGGTTCACGAAAACCGGACGGTGAAGAGGTAGAGAAGCACTACCTCAACTGCAAAAAGGGAAAGCGTCAGCCCATAAGCTTTGCGCCAGGAACGCGCATCTGTCTTGTCATTCCCTGCGTTCATTTTCCCAATGACAACATGTTCGCGAATAACCGGTAAGCTCCCGGGACGCCGGCCGGCAATTGCCGAAACCAGGAATAGCTCGTGTAGATAAAGAAACCTTTGCCTAATTTTGCAACCAGCAAGCCACCATCGAGTGGCTTTTCCTTTGGATCGTTGCACGACAGAATCGGTGTCCAAACTGGGTCCCATTTTTTTGGAAAGTACAGTCCGCGTTCCTGCACCCATCCTTCGAAATCTTTCGACGTAATCTTGTTTGGAATGGTCATGACCGGATGATTCGGCGCCAGAACACGCACCTCCGCGTTTTCATCAGCCTTTACATAGGCAAATAGCTCAGGCAACCAGTTCGCAATTCGGTCCTGCGTGTTGTAGGCGCGGATGCCCAGCACGACGGCAGAGAACTGCGCGAGGCTTTGCGCTGTGATATCAGATTCGGTCAGAATCTTCACTGAGTACCCAATCTCTTGGAGACTTTCTGGAACATCATCGCCAGCACCGGGAATGTAACCGATGCGATCGCCTTTTTTGCGAATGTCAGCCCGGACAAGCTTTACTTCTGCCGGCGGCATGAGCGTTTGGACGCCGATGTGCGGATAGGAAATCCGCACGCGCTCGAAGGAATAGTCGCGCCCGTCGATCGAAATGATGGCTCGCAACATTCCTTCGCTATTCTGATCTGGTGGCTTGACGGTAAACGTCGACACCGTCTCGGCATTGGCTCCCTTCAAATCTATAGGCACAGATGGTGGATCGACTCGCCACCCCGACGGCACAGCTAGTTTAAGTTCTCCTTTTACAGGACCGGCGGCCGCGGTGAGACGAACTGCTAGGGGTTTCGGTTGATTCGTTGGGAATACCAACGCGCCGTCCCCGATCTTGGTGAAAACGGGTGGCGCAATGACCAACGGTCGTCGCAGCTCGCCCGCTATCGGGTCAACCGTGCGGTACTTCCCGTCGAGGGTGTAACGAAGTTCCTGCCCATTGATTTGAAGGACAATCTCTACGGGAAGATTGGGCGGATTTTCTGGGAGACCGATAAGCTGTTGATCATCTACAGCGAAGGTACCAAGCGTTCCTGGTTTACGAAGCCAATAAGGCTGGGAATAAGGAGTGTTCTCCGGGATCCTGCAAGACAGATCCTTCGTTACGAGTTCGTTTGGTGGAAGCGCCGCATCAATTTTCATCGAGTCGCCGGTGAGCGAACAACGTGCTTCCTGCAGTGTGACTGGAATATCGCACCGGTTAATTGCCTCCAGCTTTATTGTTACCGTTTGCCCTGGCGTGACGGTTTCATTGGTTGTCGACGCTTCGACATGCAAGCCGAGACACGCGGCGATAATCTTAGCCAACTCGGCTTTTTTCTCAGGGACCCAGGAATCATCCTTAATTCCGTTCATCGCCTGCCTGAGCTTCAATAACGCCGGCACCGAAGCCGCCGGATCGGCTGGACGGAACTGAGAAATGATCTGACGAATTTCGTTAGCAACAGATTCCGAATTCGGGACACGCGCCCAAGTCGTATTGATGCCCTCGAAAAGCGCAGTCCTCATGGGCTGACCTTCCAACAGTTTGAAATATTCTTTTCGCGCTCCGCGTCTTGGCGGGCTTCCTACACCCTGGCTCTTGTGCATGCTCAGACTGGCTGCTGCGATTTCCGTGTACGCTTTCCCGAGAAGCGGATTGTAACCGCCTGCTTCCAAAACGGTCAGACCCGTCGGATCAAAAGGAAGGTTTCGGTTCGAGAAGAAAAATGGAGATGTGTTCCAAACCAACCGTGTCGGCTGCCACGGTTTTACGAAAGCCAGTTGCTCTGGGAAGCGATTTGGGTCAGCGGCAGCCGAAAATGCTTCCACCGCCAGATTGGCTGACGCGGTGTGATGGCCATGCGTTAGTTGATCCTCGGGACGAAAACGTGTCACCATCACATCTGGCCGGAACTTTCGGACCACCCAGACCACGTCAGCCAGAATTTTGTCGTGATCCCAGATGCGCATGCTCTCGTCGGCTGTCTTGGAAAAGCCGAAATCGATTGCTCGCGAGAAGAACTGATTGCCATGGTCGATGCGTCGCGCTGCAAGTAACTCCTCCGTTCGAATAACGCCGAGCCGCTCGCGCAGTTCCGGGCCGATCAGGTTCTGACCGCCATCCCCACGGGTAATCGAAAGATAAGCGGCGTCATAGAGTGAGCCGTTCGCCCACAGCGCCATGAGGTTGGTGTTTTCATCATCGGGGTGAGCTGCAATGTAGAGAACCCGACCGAGCACGTTGAGCTTCTGTAGTGCGAGCTGAATCTCGCCAGCGTCCATCTGGTCAGGAGTCAGCAACGGCGGCGCATCGGCGGAATTAGCCGTGCCCGCGATCGCGAGCATCGCAACAACAAGTGCAGCGCGCCAACAGCGCTTAATGCTGTGGTACATCACGCGTAGCGGCGCACTTTCCGATGAGCGTCCCATCTAGGCTATCGTCCCAAGTCCGAGATAGCCGCGTTACTTATTGATATCCTGCTTCGCCTCGAGCCGAGCGATGAGCCCTTGGATAGCCTGCTTCTGCGCATCACTAGGAGCGGTATCTTGCGCCTGCTTCGCATCTTTTAGCGCGCCGGCGAAATCACCAGCTGCAGATTTAATGCGTGCTTGAGCCAAATATCCAAACACTCCTTGTGGAAACCGCTTGGCCACTTCTTTAAAGATCTCCATTGCTTCAGTTCCCTTTTTCTGATTCTGCAGCTGTCGACCATATGTATATAGTTGTGGTGCTGTGGCCTTCTGAAGCGCCTGGTCCCAGGTTTTCTTCGCCTCATCCGGCCGATTCAGCCCTTTAAGAATATCCGCTTTGGTGCTGAGATTTTCGAACCTCTCCTCATTCTGAATTGAGAGATCGGCCCAACGCAGTGCTTCATCCAGATTAGTCTTTTTGGTCAAACAAAATTGCGCCGCTTGGTCTGGAGCTTGCCAGGCAAACTGGCCTGCGCCTTTCATTTGAGCTCGAATATTCTGCAACGTTTGATCCGCATCGTTGATAGAGACGGTGAAAGGAACACCTAACTTTTCCCATTTCAGCGTCACCGCTGTTGAATCTGGTTTCAAATTTTCAAATTCGTATTCAAGCGCCTCTTCCGATTGATCGAGGGGCTTCGGTTTCACATTTACGCGCAGCGCATCGTCTTTCTGATCATAGCTGTAGCTCCCCCACCCGGTGTTTGTTTTGGAAAAAATAATCGTCCACGAATCAGGATTCGGAATCATGTGCAGCCCATAAGTTCCCTTGTCCAACGGCTTGCCCTCCACCGTAACCGGATCGCTGAATTCAATCGTCGTGTTTTCATTAGCGCCCGCGCGCCAGACTTTGCCATAAGGAACGAGGCCGCCCCAAATTTTTCGCCCGTTCACAAGTGGGCGATGGTAATTGACCGTGATATCCGTCAGGGCGATGCGCTGTTTTACCTCGGCAGCCTGGCTGGCATCAGGCAGTTTCAAATCGCTTTGCGCGGAAACAGTCCCGCAAAGTCCGAAAATGACTAGACAAAGAGCAAATGGCTTCAGCGTACGTGTTTTCATATTGTGGCGATTACCCTTCTCAGATTTTCGGCACCGCGCTACCAGATAATTGCTAATTTTTCTCTCGGGTTCCGGGTCGAACTGGCTTCCGCCATGAGCAGTACCTGTTTTGTGGTCGACCTTTGCTTGAAATGCCGGATTATTGTCGCAAAACTTAGGCTAACATAGACCACAAACAGATAGAGAGGCGTAAAACTTATGAATAGCGGCCCCACACTCAGCATCGGTTCGACCGGTCACGACGTGCGAAGACTTCAACGTATCTTTGTCATGACAAAGGCGCTCGCTCCCAGCGGTATCACCGGCACCTTCAACGCGACGACGCAACAAGCCGTCAAAGATTTCCAACAAGGCGCGGGTTTGACGGTTGACGGAATTGTCGGACCACAAACATGGCAGGCGCTTCCAGCCGACCCAAATACTCCGACATTGTCCCGAGGCGCCTCGGGTGATGCTGTGACTGGTTTACAAAAAGGTCTCAAGAAGTATTCAACCCCCGCCACCGATCCGGGGACGGTGGACGGTGATTTCGGTCCCAAAACCGAAGCCGCGGTGAAAGCATACCAACAGGATCGAGCTGTCCACGTGGATGGAATCGTCGGCGATCAAACGTGGTGGGCTCCGGCTGGCGCAGCCGGGGCTACTCTTGCCTCACTTTCCGGACTTACGACCGTGTGATTTAAGCAGGCAATGAAGCGGTATTCAGAACTGTCGCGCATGATCGGGTAGCGCCCCCGGTGATGCGGCTTAGTACACTGGCTAACAAGTAATCTGCGACTCCGAAAGAGATCGTTCGCTTCGCTCAGGATGATATTTGCGCCTTTGGCGCCGCTTCTTTTTTTGGTTGGCGCTTGACCAGCGTGATTTGCTTGATGCGCGCGGAATCGGATGGACTCCAAGTCGCCACATCCGGATCGTCTTTCAAAGCATTGTGAACGAGACGCCGTTCGTAGGAATTCATCGGCTCGAGCTGAAGCGAACGGCCCGTAACGCGCACACGTTCGGCCAATTCCCGGACCCGTTGCACGATGCGGTCTTCCCGCATGGAGCGGTAATGCTCGCAATCCACAATTACTTTCTCAGCATCCTTGTCCCTGGCTTGCAACAGCCGGTTAAGCAAAAACTGAATGGCCTCGAGCGTTTCGCCGTTGCGCCCAATCAAGCGACCGCTTTCCTCGGTATAAATCTGCAGCGTCGCGTTGCCTCCCTCATTCCTGGTCTCCTCGATTTGCACAACGAAACCGAGATAACCCAGAATGGTGTCGAGCAGATCCTTTGGCGTCATCATCGTTTCTGTTTCCCCGGCGGCGAAACTTTTTCCAGTGTTGGCATGGGTTGTCGTTTGTTCTGATAAAATTG
>QHPC01000092.1 GCA_003218915.1 Verrucomicrobiota bacterium | reverse complement strand
GCGGAGAAGACGCGCCGGGTTACCGACATAGAATCCGCGTACACTGATGTTCTTGGTCACGACGGCACCAGCGCCGATGACGACATGATCGCAGATTGTAACCGGAAGCATCGTGGCATTCGTGCCTACGGGTACATGATTACCAAGCTTGGTTGACCGCCAGAGATGTCGTTCCGGTGTCGGTACTGAACGGCCCCAATTATCGGCGTTGATGATCAGCATTTTGGAGAGAGAGCGCGCGCGGAGAGATCAGATGTCAGAGACGCTCTGCAAATTGAATCACTTTCGCTGGGATGCTATCCGATTCTTGAAATTCTTTAAAGAAGCTCGCGATATACCCAACGGTGTGAGTAATCATCTCTTTCGTCATCTCTGGATAGATCGGCAATGATAAGATGCGGGATTGGTTAAAGCAGGCGACGGGGAAATCTTTCGGAACGTGGCCGAGATGAGCATATGCGGGATAGAATGGCAATGCCTTAGGGTAGCTCAAAACGGTGGAGATACCTGCCTGGGTAAGATACTCTCTCAATGTATCCCGGTTTTCTGTGCGAATGACATAGAGATGATAAACGTGGTCACGGCCAGGACCGACTTTTGGTGTGATTATATCACCTACGTCATCGAGGAGCTCATCATAACACCCAGCAAGTCGGCGTCGTGCCTCAGTCCAGGCACGTAAATGGGGCAATTTCGCATTTAGAATAGCTGCTTGCAGCCCGTCCATGCGGCTGTTAATCCCTTCCATGATGTGATCGCCTTTTCCGCCGTGCCGGGCAAATGTCGTCATCCATTCGGCAAGTCGATCGTCATTAGTCACAACGCATCCGGCGTCGCCGTAGGCGCCGAGGTTTTTAGCCGGGTAAAACGAAAACGATGCAGCGTCTCCAAAGGTTCCAACGTATCGCCCCTTGTATCTGGCAAGATGCGCCTGGCCGCAATCCTCTATAACCCAAAGATTATGGCGTTTTGCGATCGCCATGATCGCATCCATGTCGGCCGGCTGCCCGTAAAGATGGACTGGAATAATGCCCACTGCGGCGGGGGTGATCTTTCGTTGGATATCGTCGGGATCGACCGTGAACGTTTCCTCATCTGTGTCACAGAATACGACCCGGCCGCCCGCCTGCGTGATTGTTTCCGATGTTGAGATCGAGGAATGTGCCGACGTGATGACCTCGTCGCCGGGCTTTACACGAAGTGCCCTCAGGGCGATGTAAATCGCGTCTGTCCCATTCGCACAGGAGATACAACGCTTCACGCCAAGCGCGCTCGCCCATGCCTGCTCAAAAGCGTCCACGTGCCGCCCACGAATGTAAGCCGACTCTGCGATGACTTCGGCAATCGCGCGGTCGATCTCTTGTTTGATCGTTAGGTACTGCGCGTACAGATCAACTATCGGAATTGTCATGGATAGAGAACGGATGGCGAAGGACCGAGGACTAACACTAGGATGTCTTTTCCGATCAAAGCCGACGGAGAAGGCGCGCTGGATTGCCTGCGTAAATTCCGGGAACGGTAATATCCTTGGTAACAACTGTGCCCGCTCCAATAACCACTCGATCGCAGATCGTCACCGGAAGGATCGTGGCATTTGTTCCAACGCTCACGCGATTGCCAAGTTTAGTCGGTCGCCAGAGATCCGGGTTTTCGGCGGGTCCACCGGTACCGAACAGGTCGTTAACAAACATCGCGCCGTGGGAAATGAAGCATTCGTCCCCGATGGTTACGAGCTCACAGATGAATGCGTGCGACTGAATCCGGCATCGCTGACCGATATTTACGCCCTTTTGTATCTCTACGAATGGACCAACGAAGCTGCCGTCTCCAATCGTGCACCCATAGAGATTGACAGGCTGCACGACCGTGACGTCTTTACCAAACTCAACATCGACAATTCCTGCGTGACGGATCTCTGGCTTTGCCACAAAGGTCTCCCCTGATGGCTGAGTGGAAGAAACCCGGGTAGTCACGAATAGACGTGGTGATTTATTCCGCACAGGACCGAGCCAGTCTGGAACTGCGCTTTTTTGAATTTCTTGCCGCGTGTGGCTTCACAGAAGCCGTTCATTTCTCGACGAAGAGCGCCTCATACGCGGTCAGGAGGTTCTTGCCGACCTTTGCCCACTGCAACTCATCCTCAACCCGTCGGCGACCGTAGGTTCCCATTGTTTTCTGAAGCTCGGGTTGATCCATAAGTTGGGCAACGGCTTTCGCGAATTCAGGTTCGCTGTTCGGTTCAACATAGATGGCAGAGTCTCTGGCAGAAAATCGGGTTTCTTTCAGATCGAAAGAGACGATCGGTTTTGCCGATGCCATGTATTCCATGACCTTGATCCAAGTGGATACGTCGTTCAACGGGCTGGAGGGGTCGGGATCCACGCAAATGTCGGCAGCCGCAAGGTTAGCTTGCAAGTCTTCATCGGAGATGAAGCCTGTCAATTCAACCCAACCGTTAAGTTGCAGGGTCCCAGCCAGATCACGCAAATCTTCCAGGGAGTCGCCGGTGCCCATTATTACGCAATAAAAATCCGAACGCTTCAAACCATGTAGTAAATGGCGCAACGAACGAAGCAGGTAATCGACACCGTCTTGTGGATTTAGGCTGCCAACATAGCATAGAACGGACTTGTTCATTCCTTTCAAGCGAGCGCTCGGCGCGGCCGGAGTCATTCGCATTTGGTTCGGCCCATTTCTGACAACGAAGACACTGGCGGGATTCTTATTCGCCCTCTCAATTTGTATTTGCTTATACGATTCGTTCGTAGCGATCGTGACATCAGCAAGTTTCAGGCTGCACCACTCGAACATTTTTAGGAACCGGGTGTAAACTCCTTCCCCTGCGCTATAACGGGAT
The DNA here is from genome assembly GCA_003218915.1 of Verrucomicrobiota bacterium. Taxonomy (GTDB): domain Bacteria; phylum Verrucomicrobiota; class Verrucomicrobiia; order Chthoniobacterales; family UBA10450; genus Udaeobacter. The sequence continues at coordinate 1,637 of QHPC01000092.1, read as the reverse complement.
CGGTAAAGTTCCGGGCAGAGATCGTGCTGATCAAAGACAAATTTCTTTCCGAGTAGTTTGAAAGGCACCGCCACTAAAAAGAGAGTATCGGGCGGGTTGTGAGCGTGCATTACGTCGAAGCCGCGCCTCACAAAAATATATGTGCTAACAAGAAAGCAAGCTGAGGTGAAGTAAAGGTATTCTACAACATAACCAAGAAAGGATTTCAGCCTAACGAAAAGCAGGTTCAATCGGCTACCATTTCCAGTCACTGTCTTTTTAAACAGCTCCAACGTCGGTACGCGGTAAACTTCAATACCATTCCAGGTTTCGCGCGCCGCCTGGCGCTCGTTCCGAAGTGCGATCACCGCGATCTTGTAACCCGCATCAGCGAGTAAACGTGCCTCATTCGCGACGCGAGTGTCCTGTGGGAAATTGTTTTCGACCCACATAAGGACTTTGGTTGGAGATCGCATCATGATTGTACTGCTTTGTAGGCGTGCTACCAGCAGATGCCTTGATAATTCGGAGAAGCCTTCACGGCTTCGCGCGGTAACCGAATCAAATCAATAATCAACTTTGAATCGCTATTATTGGCTACAGCTTCCTGAATCTTCGAATTATTCTTGCCAACTACGACTACATCACTGGCTTCAATGGCTTCCTTTGGAGAGGAAACCATCAGCGACGAGATGTGAGGTATTGCTTGCTCGATGTAGTACTTGTTCGCACCCACGAGTGTCGCCAAAGCAACTTCTTCGTCGTAGATAGCCAATTTATATCCTTTTCCGATCAGGGTTTCGATCAATCCGACGATGGGACTTTCACGAAGATCGTCAGATCCGCCTTTGAAACTTAGGCCCAAGACTCCGATGCGACCCTTTCCTGTGTGGCGGATTAAATTGAAAGCTAGCTCGATCTGCTTACGATTTGTTTCGAGCACAGCATCAAGCACCGGCAGTTCCAGATCCAGTTGCTTCGCCTTGTAAAGAATAGCACGAAGGTCTTTTGGCAGACAAGAACCACCGAAAGCAAATCCGGGTTTAAGATAATAGGGAGAGATGTTCAGCTTCGTATCTTTGCAAAAAATCTCCATCACTCTGTGGCTATCAATACCCATAGCCTTACTGAGATTTCCGACCTCATTCGCGAAACACACCTTGAGTGCGTGAAATGCGTTCGAGGCATACTTAATCAGCTCAGCTACTGGAATGGGGGTACGCTCCACAGGAGCTTTCAGGCTGGAATACAGTGTGGCAACTCGTTCGGCAGCACGATCGCCACAGGCTCCGATGATCGTAAAGGGAGGATGATAGAAATCATAAATTGCCGTGGTTTCACGCATGAACTCGGGATTCATGCAAACGCCGAAATCCTTTCCATCCTTTTTACCAGACTCTTGTTCGAGCAAAGGCCGCACCACATCGTTCACCGTTCCCGGTAACACCGTGCTTCGGACGACTACGACGTGGAAGGTATCTGTGGTTCGTAGTAATTCGCCGATCTGACTTACAACTCTCTTTAGCTGGTCAAGACCCAGGCTGCCGTTGTCGTTGCTAGGTGTACCAACACAGATTAGGGAAATGTCGCCAAGTCTCTCTACGCGCTGAGTGGCTTTCAATCGTCCGGCGTCAACCCCGCGGCGAATCAACTGTTCC
>QHPC01000091.1 GCA_003218915.1 Verrucomicrobiota bacterium | reverse complement strand
GGCCACCCCACCGGTCTGCAAGATCATCGACTTTGGAAAGTTCCGGTACGATATCTCCAAGCATACCAAGGATAAAAGACCGTCCGGCTCGAAGCTGAAGGAAATCAAGTTTCGCGTTAACATCGACGATCACGATTATCTGACGAAAATCCGGCACGGCGAAGAGTTCCTGGATCGGGGAAATAAGGTGCGGGTGCAACTGCAGTTTCGCGGCCGCGAAATGGCACACCAGGAATTTGGCATGCAGCTTGTAGAGAAAGTTCGCGATGATCTCTCGGGGATGTCGCAGGTGGAAATGAATCCCAAAATCACCGGCCGCAATATCACCATGACCCTGGCGCCTCTGCCGGCCAACCGGCGAAAGAGACGATTCACCGCGCCGACAAAGCCAGCCGAAAACCAGGAAGCTGTTGTTTCACCGGCGGACGCCTGAACATCGAAGATTACCTGCGCCTTCGGCGACCTGTTCGCCATCGGTCCGGGCCGGACTGGCATTTTCGGAGAAGCCGATCCACCTTGGAAAGCGCAGGTGGAACGTGTCGTCCCTTGGCACGCCGTAGTGATACGAAGGCGGCTCAACGCGTTGGCACGAATTACAGTCCCTGGCGCTAACTAACGATTACGGCTTATGCGGCGAATGTGCGCCCGCCGGGGACGTCTTAGTTGAAGCGGCCGGCGATGGAGGAGCCGGCGTTGCTCTCAGGGATTGTAGCGTTTCTAAGCGTTTTTTGCGGCTGATCGCTTCCTGATTTTTCGGATCAAGTTTTAGCACTTTGTCGGTGTCAGCCGTCGAATTTTTGATGTCGCCCTTAACCTCGTAAATGTAACTGCGGTAGCCGTAGTACCGAGCTTCGCCTGGCTTAAGCTTGATCGCCTCGGAATAATCGGCCAGCGCTTTGTCCATATCGTTCAGTTTCATCTCGACCGCTGCGCGCTGTTCGTAAATTCGTGCGTCTTCCGGACTGATCTTGATTGCTTCGCCGTAGTCGTTGATGGCATCCTGAAATTGCTGGTTAGTCGCCGCAGCGTATGCACGCTGTTGATAAACGGCGGCCAAATTTGGCGCGTATTTGTGGTCGAGAGCCGTTGCCTTGCGAAGCGAGTCGATCGCTTTGTCCCACTCTTGATTCTTAGAAGCCTCTGCGCCGTCTCGGGCAAGCTTGTTTGCTTCTTTGGCATCTTTGGTGGCTTGCGCCTCGGACACCTGCGGAGCACAAAGCGCCAGGGCCGCGACGAAAATAAAAACAAAGGTTTTTTTCATAATTTCTTTTGGACGTTGATGTTCCCAAACAATTCGAAATTCAGGTCGCGAACAGTTCGGGGTACTTTAAGTCTGCTCTGGGGAAGGCGTCTGTTCAATGTCGATCTTTGGTTCGGGCTCCGATTGAGCAGTTACACTGAGCGCTGGCTCATCCACACGTGTAATTCGCACTGCGCGACCGGTGCTCTCGTCGATTTCGATTAGCGCTCCATGCAGGCGCACCTCACCGCCTGCCACAGGAAACGATGCCGGCAGGTTCGAGATGAACCGGTTCATGATTGGATCAATGGCGCGCCCCAGAATGGAATTTACCGGACCGCACATGCCCGCGTCGCACAAGAAAGCTGTGCCGCCGGGAAAAATTTGTTCGTCCGCAGTCTGAACGTGGGTGTGAGTTCCAATGACGGCAGAAACTTTTCCGTCGAGAAACCGGCCCAGTGCGATTTTTTCACTGGTAGTCTCTCCGTGTACGTCCACGATGATGTTCGCCGTCTCGTTGCGCATCTTTGTCACCGCTGTATCGACCGCGTGAAACGGATTTTCCAAAATCGGCTGCATAAATGTGCGCGCTTGCACGTTGATGACACCGATTTTCCCCTTGGCTGTTTCCAAGACGATCGACCCGTTCCCCGGTGCGCCATCGGGATAATTCACCGGGCGCAACAAACGCGGTTCGGTGTCGATGAACGCAAGAATTTCTTTCTGGTCCCATATGTGGTCGCCTGTGGTGATGACTGAGACGCCGGCGCGCAAGAGGTCAATGGTGATTCTTCCCGTTATGCCGCGACCGCCGGCCGCATTCTCACCGTTAACGATGATGAAGTCCAAGGCGTGCTTTTCTTTCAGTTCCGGCAGCCTGGCAATTACGGCGGTGCGTCCCGGCTCACCGACGATGTCGCCCAGGATAAGGACAGTTAACATTCTGCGACAGTAGCCACGACAAAAGCTGTTGTCATCCCGAGCCGCGAGGACGACGAGGGATCTCACACAGACTGAAATATCGCGCGTCTGACCTTGAGTGATCAACCAATCTTTGTGAGGTCCTTCGCTTCGCTCAGGATGACAGTGGGAAAAACCCGACCATCAATGCTCTATTGCTCGCGATCATGAAGCGCACGGCCCTGCTCACGTTTTGCTTTTTCACCCTGGCTCTTACCGATCGCGCGGCGGAAAATCTGGGAATTCTCGGTGCGCATCCGCGCTGGAGCGTGCTGGAATCCTATCAGGAGACAATCACCCACGACGAATTCGCGCACTTAATCTACGACGTTTATTGCACACACGGAATCGCTCCCGATTTAATTGAAGTAAACACCGACACAGCGCGGATTTTGACCAACCGCGAGTCACAGAATTTCTTTACTTTGCGGTTCGCGAAGGACGACACCTCGCGCAATCCGGTGCCGCGGCTTTGGCATCCCGCGAAATCCTTGCCACAGACAAAAGGGCACAAGCCGCTCGCAGGCGTCCGAATTGCGCTCGACCCGGGGCATCTGGGTGGCGAATGGGCCAAGATGGAAGAGCGCTGGTTTCAAGTCGACAGCACTCAGCCGGTGCAGGAAGGTGATTTGACTTTGAAAGTCGCGCGGCTGCTCGCCCTGCGATTGCGCGAATTAGGGGCAAAAGTTTTTTTTGTTCGGAATAGCAACGAACCGATCACGGCAAAACGTCCGGATGATTTTCGGGAACTTGCCAGGAAAATCCTGATTAGAAACGGCGTGCCACAGCCCCGTGCTGACGTTCTTGATCCAAATGATCCCGAGAAAGAACAAACGGTTCGCTGGCAGAGCGAAATCTTATTTTACCGTTACAGCGAGATCCGCCGTCGGGCGGCGCTGGTAAACTTCAAGTTGCATCCCGATCTCGTTCTTTGCCTGCATTTCAATGCCGAAGGCTGGGGCGATCCAAATAATCCAACGTTGCCCGACATCAACCATCTTCATCTTCTAGTAAACGGTTCCTATTTGCAGCAGGAGCTTGAGTTAGATGACGAACGTTTCGAAATGATTCGGCGACTTCTCAGCCGCGCTTACGACCAGGAATTGCCGCTGGCGGACACAATTGCCGGCACAATGGCGCGGGAAACTCAACTACCCCCATACCAGTATCCTACGACGAACAGCACAACCAAAGTCGGCACGAGCGGTTACCTCTATGCGCGCAACTTGCTAGCTACGCGGCTTTATCGTTGTCCGGTTGTTTATTGCGAGCCCTATGTAATGAACAGCAAAGACGCCTTCGCCCGAATTCAGGCCGGCGATTACGAAGGGACCCGCAACGTCAACGGTTTGGAACGCAAAAGTATTTTCCGCGAGTACGCTGACAGTGTGGCGGATGGATTAGTCGAATATTATTCGAAAGCGCGCGGCAAAGGAGACTGACCAAATCGCCTTTATTGTAGGGCGTTTCTGTGAAACGCCAGGCGTCTGACACAGACACCCTGCAGCGCATCTACCGCCTCGCGGATATCGTCGAGCATGACGTCGGTCGTGAGATAGGCAGCGCCAATGCGCGGCGTTACAACCAAACGGATTTTTCCGCCTTCAAATTTCTTATCGAACTTCAACGCGTTGAAAATTTTCTCGCGCGGAAAATTTTTGGGCAAACTCGTCGGCAACTCGAATCGCTGTAGAAGATCGACGACGGCATCACATTGATCTGCTGGCAGACTGGCTCTTTTCGTTGAGATTGCGCAAGCTGCGACAATTCCGAGGCTCAGCGCTTCGCCGTGAAGAAATTTCCGGTAATTCCCCGCGCGCTCAATCGCGTGACCAACTGTGTGTCCGAAGTTGAGAAGAGCACGTTCGCCAGTCTGGTCACGTTCGTCTCTCGCGACAATCGCCGCTTTGATCTTGATATTGCGCTTAATCAACGATTGCAGGGCAAGCGGTCGCCGCGACTTTGCCTTCCAGGACTGAAGCGTCTTAAACATTTTCGGATCGGCTATCACTGCGTGCTTGATGACTTCGGCGAATCCCTGATTGAACTCACGGCGTGGCAATGTTTTCAAAACATCGACATCATCAATCACAAGCGATGGCTGATGGATGACACCGAGGAGATTCTTTCCATCGTTCGTGTTGACTCCGGTCTTTCCGCCGATCGAGCTATCCACCATTGCAAGCAGGGTCGTCGGAATCTGGATGTGAGGAATACCGCGATGGTAAATCGCCGCGACAAATCCGGAGATGTCGCCGATCACTCCGCCACCGAGACCGATAACTAAGGATTGGCGATCTAACCCGGCGACGATCATTTGCTCGCAGATCATGCCGGCTTGCTTGAGCGTCTTCGATTTCTCGCCGGCCGGAATAGTGATCAACGTCGGCTTAAAGCCGGCTGATGTCAGGCTTCGTTCGATTCGATTAGCAAATCGCGGTCC
>QHPC01000205.1 GCA_003218915.1 Verrucomicrobiota bacterium | reverse complement strand
GCAGTGTGCAAGACTTTGTAGAAAAGATTGCGAGATCAACGGTAACGCGCTCGCTGCCGACGGGGTCTTCCAGAACGATATGTCGATGCACCAGGCCGTCGCGTCCCGGCTCCGACGAGGTCGACAGAATCGTCCAATCCGCTTGCGCGGTTGCCGCAAGGGCGAAAAAGAAAAAGACACGTTTGAAACGCATGAGCTATACGGGGCACCTGTGTTAGATGCTGGTTGCAGATTGCGAATGCCGCCCGCAGCTATGCTTTACCACTGTATTTCTGCAGCAGCGCCTGAAAACGCGGATCGCTCCGTAGCGGATCCCAAATGGGATTTACTTTCAGGCCTTCCACCGTCACAGCACTGGGCCGGCTTAACAATCCGTCCAAGATTTCGATCGCCCCATCGTTCTCGCCGAGAATAGCATGAACTTGGGCCACCCCTTCCGCAATTTCCGGCCCACCAAATGAGTCTTTGCTTTCCGGAAGCAATTCAGTGGCGTCCCGCGCTTCGGCGAGCGCGGCATCTTTTTCTCCGAGATAGGCGAGGACTTTCGCGAGCTGAGCATGCATCTCTGGCGAATCGGGACTCTCTTTCAGTTGTGCGTCCAGAAGGTCTTTTGCTTTCAGGAAAGCGGCTCGCGCGCCGGCTTGGTCCTGAAGCGCCTTTCGCGCAAGGCCGATGAGATAATATTTGTCACTCCAGTGCTGCGGGAATGCGGTGCGAAAGAGATCGTCCGGCAGACTTTCCGCTTCCTGCAATCCGTCTTGATACTTGCGTTCCAAAAGAAAAACGTTCACGCGCGCGCCGGCGATCCTAAGTTTGTTCTCGTCGTTCATCGGCATCGATTTCACCGCCTCAAATGCTTTCTCGGAAACGCTCAGATCACCTTTTTCAGCGACAGCCAGCTTGGACTTGATTTCCCAAAGTCCCAAGCCGTGTGGATCCAGTTCGAGCCCGCGGTCGATTGTTTTGTTGGCCGCATCGAAATTCCGCAGCACTTGGTAGTTTTGAGCGAGATTTTGCAGCGGCCAACTGTCTTTCGGATTCAAACTCGCGGCTTTTTCAAAGTTCGCGGTCGATTCCGCCCATTTACCCTGGCGGCGCTGGATCGCGCCGAGAGAGAGGTAAACTTCCGATTCGTTAGGCAATCCTCGTTGGGCGATTTCGAATTCTTTCTGCGCCGCCTCGTAATTGTTGTCCCCATAATAATAGGATTGCCCCATAGCCAGGTGCGCCTCCGGCAAGTCAGGCTGTAATTGCAGAGCTTGCTCGGCGAGGGCGCGGGCTTTTTGGCGCCGTTCGCGAGTGGGCTCGACCGTATGAAAGAACCAACTTTGCAACTGTGAGTAGCGCGCAAGAGAAAGCGCAAATTTCGGGTCCAACTCGATGGCGCGCGCATAAAGCTGCTCGCTTTGTTTGAGTTTTTCGACGTCCTCAACGGCGCAGGAAAGATTGTGGGCCTGTACGAAAGCGAGGTATGCCTCGCCATTTTCCGTAGGCTTCCGGTCCATCCGCGCTTTTTCGCTTGGCGACAATTTTGCCCGCAGCTCATTCGCGATCTTCTGGGCGAGATCGGTTTGAATCGCGAACACATCCGTGAGCTCGCGATCGTAATCTTCCGCCCACATGTGCTCGTCATTCTCTGCGTTAATCAATTGCACGTTCACACGCACCCGATTGCCAATGCGGCGAACGCTGCCCTCCAGAATGGCACCAACTCCCAACGCCTTTCCGATTTCGCGAACGTTGGATGCTTTCCCTCGATAAGGCATGACCGAGGTGCGTGAGATCACCTTTAAATCACCGATCTTCGACAAATTGGTCAGCACATCATCTTGTACACCGTCGGCAAAGTAGGCGTTCTCTTTTTCGTCGCTCAGACTTTCGAACGGCAAGACTGCAATCGATTTGTCGATCTTGTGCGCTGAGACTCGAGGCAGCAGAAAGAAACCGGCGGCGGCAGAAATGGCTACGCCGGTTAACACAAGCATGATGATATTCCGGCGCCGGTGCGATCCGGGCACCGCCGACGTTGGCGTTGCGCGAACGCCCTGCGCGGTGATGTCGTACGCCCAGGCAAGGATTAGCGCTATTGGAAAGCCCATCAGTAGCAGCACGATCACCAGACGCAGCGCCCAGTTTGGCAATTCCCACGCTGGAAACGCGGCAGAGGCCAGTTGTATGATCCCGCCAGCGGCGATGATGTAGGCCGCCGCGACCCGGTACACCTTGCGCCGTTTCGCCTCTTCGAAGAAGCTGGTCATGGCTGCAGATTTGTCGGTCGAGACCATAAGTCAACGGCCCACAGCATTGACACACGAACTGCCCGCGGCGTTCACTTAATGCAGTTGAGTGTTCCCGTTCGCCAATTCTGTTCGTGACATTCGCTCCCGGCTAGCTCTCACCGAGTGTGAAAAGCAAAGGCGGTGCTAAATTTTCGCGTACTTGTCGATCAAAGCCTGGAAGCGCGGATCGTTGCGAAGCGGATCCCACATCGGGTCCAATTTCAGCATCGGTACTGTGATTCCATTGGGAGTCTCGAGTAAACGATCGACTAGTCGCAAGGCCTGATCCTTTTCGCCAACCCAGGCGTAGATTTGGGCGAGCGCAGCTGCGACCTGCGGGCCATCGAGGGCATCCGCCGATTCTGGCTTTAGCTCGACTGCACGTTGGCCCTCAGCAAGGGCTTCTTGCTTGCGGTTCAAGCCTGTCAAAATGAAACCAAGTTGTATATGTCGACCAGCATCATCGGGGCTTTCGCGCAAGGATTGTTCTGCAACCGGAAGTGCCCGCCGGAACGCAGCTTGTGCCTTCGCCTTGTCGCCTTCGAACAAATAAAGCATACCTTGAAGAGACGCTTTCGGCACCGGCGCGGTGCTATCATAAAAGACCCCCTGCGGCAATTCGGTGAGAACCGCGAGAGCCTCCGGAAACTTCCGTTGCAGCATCAAAAGCCACACCCGAACAGACGTAACCTGACCGTCTGGATCGACTCCTGGCGGCACTTGCGCCAACTGTTTCTCGATCTCGGCAAAATCGCCTTTTAACTCCACCGCAAGTTTGCCCTTCCCTGCAAGCGCCCCAAGCGAGTTTGGCGCGGCTTCGATGGCACGATCGTAAAGTTTGTCTGCCTCTTCGAAATTTTTGTTGGCGCGATAATTATCGGCGAGATTTTCAAGAAGGAATGCATCCTTCGGACTGAGCGCCGTCGCCCTTTCGAAATTGGCGGTCGATTCATCCCATTTGCCCTGCCGCCGCTCGATGGAGCCAACTGCCATGTAAACTTCCGCCGAGTTTGGCAAACTTCGTTTCGCAATCGCAAATTCGTTCAGTGCCGCCTGATAGTTGCGTTCGCAATAGTAATGGTAGAAACCCAGGGCGAGGTGCGCTTCAGGCAAGTCCGGCCGCAAACGAATGGCCTCGTTTGCAGCAGCTCGCGCTTTCTCCTTCCGCGCAGCGGTCGGATCGAAGGTGTGATACATCCAATCTTCCACCCAGGCCAATCCTGCAAATGCGTCGGCAAAATTCGGATCGAGTTTCGTCGCTTTCTCAAAAAGCTGCTCAGCCTTTTCTGCATTGCTGCGGAATTTATCAGGCCGGTAAAACATCTCGTGCCCCTGCATAAACGCCAGATAGGCTTCGCTGTTTTCCGTAGGTTTGCAATGTGCTCGTCGTTCGCGGCGTTGATGAGCTGCACGTTAATGCGCACCCGGTTGCCGGAGCGGCGAACACTTCCTTCCAGAACCGTCGAAACACCCAAAGCCTTTCCGATTTCGCGAACATTGGATGCTTTGCCCCGGTAAGGCATGACTGATGTGCGGGAGATTACCTTCAGATCCCCGATCTTTGACAAGTTGGTGAGCACGTCGTCCTGAATGCCGTCGGCGAAGTAGGCATTTTCTTTGTTATCGCTCAAATTTTCAAACGGCAGCACCGCAATCGATTTATCGATCTTGTGCGCGGCCACCCGAGGCAGCAGAAAAAACCCTGCGGCGGCGGAAATGACCACGCCAGTTGCGACAAGCATAATGATGTTGCGACGCCGGTGCGCTTTGGGGGTTGCTACAGAAGGCGTAGCTCGAATGCCCTGCGCGGTGATGTCGTACGCCCACGCAAGTATGAGCGCGATCGGAAAGCCAAGGAGCAACAGGACAATGACCAAGCGTAGTGCCCAGTTCGGCAATTCCCAAGCCGGAAACGAGGCTGAGGCCAGTTGGATCGCGCCTCCGGCAGCGATGATGTAGGCTGCCGCCACGCGGTAAACCTTGCGCCGCTTCACTTCGTCGAAGAAGGCGCTCATGGTTACAATTTGGGTTAGTCTGGAACTATAGCTCCGCTCTGACAATATTGACAGGCGAATGAGCTCTGGCGTTCACTTTACGCCGGTCGCGAAAACCGTTTGGAAATGCGGGCTTTGTTTCTCCCGTGATACGACACTTACTTCGATTTGTCGGAAGCCGCTTTTTTCCAGGAATTGGTGCAACTGCACTTCGCTAAAGCCGAGCCAATGGTCCGCATAAAGTTCACGGGCGCGTTCGAATCGATGACTCAAGAGATCGAGGATCGCCAGCCGACCACCGCGTTTCAGAATCCCGTGAGCCGCAGCTACAGCTTGCTGGGGATGAATGGCATGGTGTAACGCCTGACTCAAAATTGCCAGATCGATGCTGTTTTTGGCAATCGGCGGATCTTGAATGTCGCCAAGCCGGTATTCGAGGTTCTTGATTCCATGTTTCTTCGCAAGCTGCCCCCCGAACTCAACCATCTTTGGCGAATTATCGATGGCGATCACCTTACGCGCGTTTTTGGCCAGCAATTGCGAAAGCGTCCCCTCACCGGCGCCCAGGTCGGCCACTGTCAGCGGCGGAAGCAAGGTAATGAGCGTGTGAGCCAGGGCTTTCCACGAGCGGCCCGGCACATAACTCCGCCCAAACTTGCCGGCGAGCTCGTCGAAGTATTTGCGCGCCTTGTCCTGCCGCTTGTGCAGAACAAGCTTCAGACTGGTCCGATCGCGTGATGTTTCAGGCAGTTCGCGGGCGAGCAAACGGGTAATTTCTTCAACGCGCTCTCGCTGTGAATTCCGTCCGTGATGGTTCGCGCCGTAATACACATTTTTGCCTACGCGGCGATCGGATACGACACCCGCCCTCTTCAATTGGGCGAGATGACTGGAAATGCGCGATTGGCCCATCCCCAGAATCTGCTGCAACTCGGCCACCGAGAGTTCTTCCTGCTCCAAAAGCAGCAACAAACGCACCCGGGTTGGGTCGGCCAAAAGCCGCAACAAATTAATGGTTGACGCCATGGGAGTAGCCAACGATATATCGACGCATCATGATTGGTCAATATGTCTTAAGGTACCGTTGCATCGTTGGAAACGTTGAATCGTTACAACGGCGGAACGCGTCCATAGGCTAATCCAATCTTAACGTTGTAACTTTTTTAACGAATCACCGTCTTCAAGCCATGTCCCGTCGTTACATCTTTTCATCCGAATCCGTCACCGAAGGCCATCCCGATAAAGTTTGCGATACCATTAGTGATTACGTTCTCGACGCCTGTCTTACAGGCGATCCACTGAGCCGCGTTGCTTGCGAAACTCTCGCAAAAGGCAACCTCGTCGTGCTGGCCGGCGAAATTACAAGCAATGCAAAGCTTGACCTTGAGGAACGTGTGCGCGCTGCCATCCGCGACATCGGTTACGTAAACGGCGATTGCATTTTTCACGCGGACACCTGCCGGGTCATCTGCGAAATGAGCGAGCAATCGCGCGACATTAAACAGGGTGTGGATAGCGCCGCCGCTGACGGCAAAAGCACGAACGAACAAGGCGCAGGCGATCAGGGATTGATGTTTGGTTTTGCCTGCAATGAAACCCCTGAGCTCATGCCAGCGCCGATTGCCTTCGCGCACAAATTGGGACGCGAGCTGACACGGTTGCGAAAATCGGGACAAATTCCCTGGCTGCGTCCCGACGGCAAAACGCAAGTCTCGATCGAGTACGACGGCTATAAACCGGTACGAGCTACGACCGTGGTAATTTCCTCGCAGCACTCCGAGGACGTAAAGCAAAAGGAAGTTCGCGAAACCTTGACCGAACTCCTCATCAAGAAAGTGATGCCGGCGGAATGGCTGGATGCGAAGACGACCTACTTAATCAATCCAACAGGCCGGTTCGTAATCGGCGGTCCCGAAGGAGATGCAGGCATAACGGGTCGCAAAATTATCTGCGACACCTATGGCGGCATGGGACGGCACGGCGGTGGCGCGTTTTCGGGGAAAGATCCAACGAAAGTGGATCGCAGCGCCGCTTACATGGGACGCTGGGTGGCGAAGAATGTCGTCGCCTCCGGTTTGGCGGACCGATGTGAAGTTCAGTTCGCCTATGCCATTGGCCATCCCGAACCGGTGAGCGTGAGCGTCGATACGTTCTGCACCGGCAAGGTGGACGAAGAAAAGCTGGAGCGGGCGATCTGGGAAGTTTTCAATTTCAAGCCGGCCGAAATCATCAAGCAACTCAATTTGTTTCGTCCCATCTACCGCAAAACAACTAACTACGGCCATTTCGGACGCATTGATGATCTGGATTCCCTTACCTGGGAAAAGACAGACAAGGCGGAAGCGCTAAAGCAGGCCGTTAAATAACACCGCGAACACTTTATGAGCACGACAATCACCGAATCGAAGACAAAACAGGATTTCAAAATCGCAGACATCGAGCTTGCCGATTTTGGAAGAAAAGAAATTTCCATCGCGGAGAAGGAAATGCCGGGCCTGATGGCGATCCGCGAAAAGTATGCGCCCCAAAAGCCGCTCTCCGGTGTGCGCATCACGGGCTCGCTGCATATGACGATCCAGACGGCGGTGTTGATTGAAACGCTGACCGATCTAGGCGCAAGCGTGCGCTGGGCGAGCTGCAATATTTTCTCAACGCAAGATCACGCCGCAGCAGCGATCGCCACGCGCGGTATCTCCGTGTTCGCGTGGAAAGGCGAATCACTCGAGGATTACTGGCGGTGCACGTATCGGGCGATTTCACATCCGGAAGGCAAAGGCCCACAACTGGTGGTCGATGATGGCGGGGACGCTACCCTGCTCATTCACAAAGGCTACGAGCTCGAAGAAGGCAGCGATTGGGCAAAAACAAAATCGGAAAACAAGGAAGAACAGGTAATCAAGGATTTGCTGCTCGAGATTCATGGTGAGAATCCCTATCGATGGCACGAAATCGTCAAGGATTGGCGCGGTGTTTCCGAAGAGACCACCACGGGCGTGCATCGTCTTTATAAAATGGCTCAGGAAAACCGGCTCCTGGTTCCAGCGATCAACGTCAACGATTCCGTCACCAAGTCGAAGTTCGATAATCTTTATGGCTGCCGGCACTCGTTGGTCGATGGATTGAATCGCGCGCTGGATGTGATGCTCGCCGGCAAGGTGGCCGTAGTTTGTGGTTACGGCGATGTGGGCAAAGGCTGCGCGCAATCGTTGCGCGGTCAGGGCGCGCGCGTCGTCATCGCTGAGATTGATCCCATCAATGCGCTTCAGGCTGCAATGGAAGGCTATGAAGTTACAACCATCGAAGAGACGCTCGGCCGCGGCGACATTTACATCAGCGCCAGCGGCAACATCGACGTCATCACGCTCGGTCACATGCAACGGATGAAAAATCAGGCGGTCGTCGCCAATATCGGCCACTTCGATAATGAGATTCAGGTCGATGCGCTCAACACCGCCAAGGGCGTGAAGAAAACCAACATCAAGCCCCAGGTGGACAAGTACACATTCCCCGATGGTCACGAGATTTTTCTTCTTGCCGAAGGCCGGCTGGTGAACCTCGGATGCGCCACCGGTCACCCGAGCTTCGTCATGTCGAACTCATTCTCCAACCAAGTTCTGGCCCAGCTGGATCTCTGGAAAAATCGCGACGCTTACAAGGTTGGCGTTTACGTTCTGCCGAAGAAACTGGACGAAGAAGTTGCACGCCTGCACTTGGAAAAGATCGGTGTGAAGCTCACCAAGCTTTCTGAAAAGCAGGCCGATTACCTCGGCGTTCCAGTCGACGGCCCGTTCAAATCAGAGCACTACCGATACTAATTCGGCGCCTCGAGCGATTTGGGCAAGGTGCGGGTGAGTGCGCGAATAGCAGGTCGCCGGAGGCGTCCGCAAGCTTTCTCGATTCGGCTGGAGTTCATCTGGTTAACTCCGCGCTCGTTACTTGAACGTAGCTGCAGGTCGATTGTCCGCCATGTCGCCATCTCCCCAAAATGTGAACGCGCTGGTTTTTGTTTGCGGCAACGGTAAGGATTTCCGTTTCACGCCTGGGTGCGGCCAGCGAGACCGCTGGTCGGGTGCCGTGAAAATCGAACATAATTTGCGGCG
>QHPC01000204.1 GCA_003218915.1 Verrucomicrobiota bacterium | reverse complement strand
GGAGCGCGCTGATGTGGGACGTGTTTGCGGTCTCCACCTATTTTACTGTCTCAGTCCTGTTTTGGTACACCGGTCTGATTCCGGATTTGGCGACGTTGCGCGATCGGGCTACCACGAAGGTCAGAAAGTTTCTTTTCGGAATTTTCGCGTGCGGCTGGCGCGGGTCCAATCGCAACTGGCGCCATTACGAAATGGCGTACCTGCTTTTGGCCGGCCTTTCTACGCCGCTGGTCCTCTCGGTGCACAGCGTGGTATCATTTGACTTCGCCTCGACGCTTGTACCGACGTGGCACAGCACAATCTTTCCTCCGTATTTCGTGGCGGGCGCTATCTTCGGCGGGTTTGCGATGGTGCTGACCCTTCTCCTGCCGGCGCGTGCCATTTTCAAATTGCACGATGTGATTACTCCCCAACACGTCGATAAAATGGCGAAGATTATTTTATTGACCGGTTCCTTCGTCGCTTACGCGTATGCCATGGAGTTTTTCGTAGCCTGGTACAGCGGCAATTCCTACGAGAAGTTCGCCTTTTGGAACCGCATCTTCGGTCCCTACTGGTGGTACTGGTGGTTTGGCATGCTTTTCTGCAATTGCCTGTCGCCGCAACTTTTCTGGTTCTCGTGGTGCCGCGGGAATGTGTTTGTCGTCTTTTTCGTCTGCATGTGCGTGAACGCGGGGATGTGGTTTGAGCGCTTCATCATTATTGCCGGCGGTTTGGCGCGCGATTTCCTGCCATCATCATGGAGAGTGTTTCATCCGACGTGGGTGGACATTTGGACATATCTCGGCACGATCGGGATTTTCACTTCGCTTTTCCTGCTTTTCATTCGTTTTCTGCCGATGATTGCCATGTCGGAGGTAAAAACGGCGGTGCCTGAGGCGGACCCGCATTACGGCGCGCGCGCTACAGGAAAGGAGCACACGCGATGATGAGGACTCCTGCCGGTCACAAGGTGTACGCCATGGCTGCGGAATATCCCAGCGCGGCCGCCCTTTACGAAGCAGCCAAGCACGTTCGTGATGCCGGCTTCAAGCGGTGGGACGTGTATTCCCCGTTCCCGATCCATGGAATGGACGAGGCGATGGGGCTGGGAAAATCCTGGTTGAGCGGATGGGTTTTGTTTGGCGGCGTCACCGGTTTGCTTACCGCTGCTGTCGTCGAATTTGGGCCTTCATCGATTCTTTATCAGCTCGATGTTCACGGTAAGCCTTGGAATTTCTGGACGGTTCCGGCGTTTTTCCCGATCATGTTTGAACTGACGGTCCTTTTCGGAGCATTCGCTGCATTCTTCTCGATGCTTGGCATGAATGGATTGCCTCGCTGGTACCACCCAATGTTCAATTGGGAACGGTTTATCCGTGTCAGCAACGACGGATTTTTCCTCGCGATCGAATCGCGCGATCCACGGTTCACCGAAAACGGTGTGCGCGAATTATTGGAAAGAACCGGAGGCGAACACATCACCATTGTGCACGAGGACTGAATATGTTGCGCGGCTTTCTGGTGATTTTTATTCTGTGCGGGATCGCGATCCTCGCGGTCTTTGGATTTCGTGGACAGAAGAGCACCGCTCCGCCAACTGAGATTTTCCCAGATATGGTGCGACAGATGAAGGTTCGTGCACAAGCACCGCTTGGTCTTTTTGCAGACGGGCGCGGGCCACGTCTGCCAGTCGCGGGTACGGTGCCGATTGGCTATGAGATGCCAAAGTTTGGATTAGCCCGGCAACCGGGCGCGGACGTGGGTCCCTGGTCTCATCCGCGCGCTGATTTTGGTTCCGGTACCGATTACTTCAACACTGGCAAGATGGGCGATCACTGGGGAACAGGCATTCCGGTTCCGGTCACGCGCGACCTGATGGAACGCGGACAACAGCGTTTCAACATCACTTGCGCGATGTGTCACGGCGCTACTGCAGCGGGCAACGGGATCACAAAGCAGTACGGACTCGCGACTGTTGTTTCGCTTCAGGATGAACGACTCCGCAAGATGTCCGATGGCGAGATTTTCAACACGATTACGAATGGCAAAAACACAATGATGGCCTACGGGCCAAACATTATCGTGCCCGATCGCTGGGCGATCATCGCGTACCTGCGCGCGTTGCAGCGCAGTCAAAACGCAACGACAGCCGATGTTCCCGATGACCGGCGCGCAGAACTGGAGAAACAATGAGCGAGCGTTCCCATACTGTCCCAACACCGGAAGGCGAATATTTCGAGAGCAACCGCTTTGCAGGCCTCTCCTCGCTCCTGGGACTGATTGCCATTGTGGCGCTGGCGCTTTGCGTCGTGGGCGCATTTCTAAATCCGCATCAATTCAGTTTTTCGTGGCTGTTTGCGTTTGCGTTTTTCTTCACGCTGTGCGCTGGGTGCTTTTTCTGGACGATTGTGCATCACGCCACCGACGCCGACTGGTCGGTGGTGGTCCGACGTCAGTTGGAGAACCTTGCGGTGCTACTGGTGGTGCTGGCGATTCTTTTTGTGCCGATCCTTCTCCTGCGACGCCATCTGTATTCCTGGATGGACATCCCGCTCGGTGTCGAACATGCGCTTGATGCGAAGCGCGCCTATCTCAATTGGTCGTTCTTTCTAATCCGCGCCGTCGTGTTTCTCGGCTTTTTCCTTTGCGCAGCGCTCATTTTACGCCGCTTATCGGTAAAACAGGACAAGGATGGAAATCCACGGTTCACCATCTTAATGCGCAAGGTCGCATTTATCAGTCTGCCGATGTTCGCGCTTTGTCTCACCTTTGGCGCGTTCGATTGGCTGATGAGCCTGAACTATCGCTGGTTCTCCACCATGTTTGGCGTGTACATCTTCGCGGGCGCGGCGGGGAGCTCGATGTCGCTGCTCGTCCTGGTCATCACAGCCTTGCGACGGGCTGGATATTTGAAGGACATCATCACCGTCGAGCACTACCACATCATGGGAAAATGGATGCTGGCCTTCTGCATTTTCTGGGCCTACATCGGGTTCGGCCAGTACATGCTCATCTGGTATGCGAATATACCGGAAGAGACTCAATTCTTTATTACCCGAAACACAGAATCGTGGTGGGTGCTGAGCATGCTGCTCGTAGTAGGGCGCTTCTTTGTCTGTTTTGGGATTCTTCTCTTGCGCTCGATCAAAAAGGAGCCGCGCAATCTTTGCTGGGTCGCGGGATGGATCCTGTGCATGCAAATGCTGGACATGTACATCATCGTCCTGCCGGCGTTACACGGCACCGGCGTGCACCTCAGCATCTGGGATTTGCTTTCAGTCATCGCCATCGGCGCCACGCTCGGTTTTGTTTATCTGCGAATTGTGCCTCGGACTTCTCTCTTTCCAGTCCGCGATCCGCGCCTGATTGAATCTTTGAACCTGGTGAACTGATATGGCTGGTACGGAATCACTTCGTCAAGTTGCCCATGCGCGTGCTTCATGGTCCGTGTGGTTCGGGATCGTGCTTCTGTTTGCACTTTTTGGTGTGATCGTGCTCGCAATTATTGGGCCGGCGCCGCGTGGAAGCGATTACGAAGAAGCCCGGGCGAAAAAGCGCGTGGAGAATTTGAAGACTGTGCGCGAGGAAGCCGACAAGGCTTTGACCACTTATGGTTGGATTGACAAAAACAAAGGCCTCGCTCGAATCCCGGTCGAGCGTGCCATGGAATTGACAGTTGCCGAGCTGGCGAAGCAGAAGCCGGCGCCCGCAGGTCCGATCGCTACGCCCGAGGCGCCAGCAACCGCAAGCGCTCCAGCGAGTACCACTTCCCCGGCCCCTGCTTCTTCGAAACCCAGCGGCGCACAAACATCTCCTCAGGCGGTTGCGCCTGCTGCACCTCAAGGGGCGGCGGTCTCCTCGGGCGCCGTAGCTCCGGCGAAGGCGGCTAGTCCGCAGCCTTCACCGGCAGCCCAGGCATCGGCATCTCCGGCCGCTTCCCAGCCGCCAACTTCACCAAGCCCTGCCAAAAGCCCATGAATGCTACCGGAATTCCACTAAAAGAACCGGCTGTTTCCGCCGCCGCAGGTGACACGGAGCAATTGGAACGCGCCTTGATCGACGCCTCAACACGCGTGCCGGTGTTGATCTTTTACACTTCGGCGATGGCGTGGCTAATTCTTGGCACGCTGCTCGCTGGTTTCGTTTCATTCAAGCTGCACACACCGGATTTGCTTTCTGACATTAGTTTCCTCACCTGGGGACGCGTGCGTCCCGTCCACATGAATGTGATGGTGTACGGCTGGGCGTCCA
>QHPC01000203.1 GCA_003218915.1 Verrucomicrobiota bacterium | reverse complement strand
CGATCGTGACTGGCGCGAGTTCCGGCATTGGGCGCTCGATTGCGTTGGCCCTCGGACACGCTGGCGCCAGCGTCTGCGTCAATTACGTCGCCGGCGAAGACAAAGCCAAGGCGATGGTGGACGAGCTGCGCGGCCACGGTCACACCGCGTTTGCATTCAAAGCTGACGTTTCAAGCGAAGACGACGTCGCGAAAATGTTCGAAGCGGTGCGCGACGAGTTCGGCACCGTCGACATCTTGGTTAATAACGCCGGTTTGCAGTCGGACGCGCCCTTCGATCAGATGACGCTCGCGCAGTGGAACAAAGTGATTGGGGTCAACCTCACCGGCCAATTCTTGTGTGCGCGCGAAGCCGTCCGCGAATTCAAGCACCGCGGTGTTCGCCCTGAAATTTCGTGCTGTGCCGGCAAAATCATTTGCATCAGTTCCGTTCACGAAATCATCCCGTGGGCCGGTCACGTGAATTACGCGGCCTCCAAAGGCGGCGTGATGCTGATGATGAAAAGCCTCGCGCAAGAAGTTGCCCCGTACCGAATTCGCGTGAATTCGATCGCGCCGGGCGCGATTCGCACACCCATTAACATGCAAGCCTGGGATACGCCTGAGCATTACAATGAACTACTCAAGCTGATTCCGTACAAGCGCATCGGCGAACCGGAAGAAATTGGGCGCGTGGCAGTCTGGCTGGCCAGCGACGAGTCGGATTATATCCAGGGCACAACGCTCTTCGTAGATGGCGGCATGACGCTTTATCCCGGGTTCGAAACTGGAGGTTAGACCCATGACAATCGTAATCCTATCCGCGCTCGTGATTTTGCTGTTCCGCTTCGATTCCGATCCCGGTCATGAATCCAATTGATTCTCAGGCCGAATGGCTCGAAACGGACCGCCTTGGCGGATTTGCCAGCGGAACGGTCTCGGGAATTCGTACTCGCCGTTATCACGCGTTGCTGTTGACTGCAACTACGCCGCCAGCGGGACGAATGGTGCTCGTGAACGGTTTTGACGCGTGGGTGGAAACCCCGGGCGATACGTTTGCGATTTCTTCTCAGCGTTATAACCCCGACGTAGTTCATCCGGATGGGGCCTCGCGCATCGAGTCGTTCGAATACGAGCCATGGCCGCGCTGGCGTTACAAGATCGACAGCGACATAGTCATCGAGCAGGAACTGTTCGTTCCGAAACACGAATCTGCTGTTTTTATTTCTTGGAAGCTCGTCTCGCCTAACGACACTAATCTCAAATTGAAGGTGCGGCCGTTCCTCTCCGGTCGAGATTTTCATTCGACGCATCACGAGAACGGCTCGTTTCGTTTCGAAGCCGAACAGAATGGCGAACGCGTGACGTTTCGATCTTACGATGGCGTTGCGGCGGTCGTTGCTTTCTCCAACGGTCACTACGCGCACGATCCCACTTGGTATCGCAACTTTCTTTATTCCGAAGAACTCGCCCGCGGGCTCGATGCTGTAGAAGACCTCGCTTCGCCCGGCGTTTTTGAATTTTCACTTTCCCACAAACCGGCGGTGCTGATGCTCGCGGCTGAAGGACACGCGATCACCGACATCGAATCCATCGAAGCGCGTCATGCCCAGGTCAGATCGATCGAGCAGGTCCGCCGGCAATATTTTTCCAGTCCGCTCGAACGCGCCGCGGACGCGTATCTCGTCAAACGCAGCAAAGGAAAGACCCTTATCGCTGGCTATCCATGGTTCGGCGATTGGGGACGCGACACATTTGTTGCGCTGCGGGGTCTCTGCATTGCCACCGGTCATCTGGAAGAAGCGCGTGACATTTTGCTCGAATGGGCGGGTACTGTTTCGCAAGGCATGTTGCCGAATCGGTTTCCCGATCAAGGCGAGCAACCGGAGTTCAATTCAGTTGACGCGTCGCTGTGGTACATCATTGCGGTAAACGATTATCTTCTCGCCGCCAAAAAACAGCCAACGCTGACGGACGATTGTCATACCGAGAAATTGCGTTCGGCAGTCGAAGCAATTCTTACGGGTTACAATGAAGGAACCCGTTTCGGTATTCGCGCCGATCGCGACGGTTTGCTATCAGCCGGCGAACACGGCCAACAACTGACCTGGATGGATGCGCGCGTTGACGGCCGTGAGATTACGCCACGCATCGGCAAACCAGTCGAAATTCAGGCCCTATGGCTAAACTCCCTCGCGATTGGTGCGCAATTTTCCGCGCCTTGGGAAACGCTCTTTGAAAAAGGACGCGCAGCGTTTGAAGTCCGTTTTTGGAACGAGCACGCTGGTTACCTGGCCGACGTGATCGATTGCGATCATCAACCCGGTGTTATCGATCTTACATTTCGCCCGAATCAAATTTTTGCCGTTGGCGGCTTGCCACTCACGCTGCTGTCGAAAGAGAAAGCTCGTCGAGTCGTCGATGCCGTCGAGATGCTTTTGCTCACGCCGGTCGGCTTGCGCTCGCTAGCTCCCGGAGAG
This sequence comes from Verrucomicrobiota bacterium, assembly GCA_003218915.1. GTDB lineage: Bacteria > Verrucomicrobiota > Verrucomicrobiia > Chthoniobacterales > UBA10450 > Udaeobacter. The sequence goes on along the minus strand of QHPC01000203.1, from coordinate 1,822 downwards.
CCGGGATACGCGGCGCACTATCAAGGCGACTCGCGCGCAAGGGATTCCGTTTATCATCAAGGCACCGTATGGCCTTGGTTGATTGGCCCGTTCGTCGAGGCATGGGTGCGCGTCCACGGGTCGAACGTTGCCGCGCGAAGCAAAGCGCGCGCGAAATTCCTTCCACCGCTCTACGAGCATCTAAATCATGCCGGACTCGGTCACATCTCGGAAATCTGCGACGCTGAGCCGCCGCACACACCGCGCGGCTGCCCCTTCCAGGCGTGGTCGTTAGGCGAGTTACTCCGGCTGGAGCGCAGCGTTCTTTAATTGATTGCGATGGGCGAGAAAACGCGTGTCCTCATACTCGGCGGCGGTTTCGGCGGGCTTTACGCAGCGCTGGAGTTCGAGAGACGTCGGGACCCGCAATTCGAAGTCACGATTGTTAATCGCGAGAACTTTTTCTTGTTCACTCCGATGTTGCACGAGATCGCGGCGAGCGACCTGGATTTGACCAATATCGTTAATCCTGTTCGCAAAATGATTCGGCACGTAAATTTTTTCTGCGGCGACGTGGACAAGATCGACATCGACAAAAGACAGGTCGTTGTTTCGCATGGCTTTGATCGGCACTCACACGCGCTCGAATACGACCATCTCGTTCTGGCGCTTGGGGCGGTAACGAACTTTTTCAACCTGCCCGGCGTAGCGGAGCGGGCGCTGACGATGAAATCGCTCGGCGACGCGATTCAGTTGCGTAACCGATTGATCGCGCATTTGGAAGAAGCCGATACCGAATGCGCGCGAGCGGAGCGCCCGCCTTTATTAACGTTTGTGGTCGCTGGCGGCGGCTTTGCCGGCGTCGAAACGATCGCTAGCATCAACGATTTTCTGCGGGACGCGTTGCCATTTTATCCAAATCTCAAAGAGGAAATGCTCCGGATCGTGCTTGTGCATCCCGGCGAATACATCATGCCCGAGCTGGGCGAAAAGCTTGGCCGCTACGCGGACAAGAAGCTCCGCGAGCGCGGGGTAGAAATTCGCTCCAAAAGTAAGGTGGCGGCGATGCGGCCGAATGAAATTGAACTCAGCGACGGCGAGAAAATCATCAGCTCAACGTTAGTCTGGACTGCAGGTATCTCGCCAAATCCGATTCTCGATTTTGTTCCGTGCGCGAAAGAACGCGGTCGAATCAAAGTAAATGCGAACCTCGAAGTGGAAGGCGTCGATAATCTCTGGGCCCTGGGCGATTGCGCATTGGTACCTGATCCGGCGACCGGCAAATATTGTCCACCGACCGCCCAACACGCGTCCCGCGAAGGCAAAGTTCTCGCGCAAAACATCATCGCAAGCGCTAATGGCACAGCGCAGAAGCCGTTCAGCTTCAAAACACTCGGTTTATTGGCTGCCATTGGCCGACGGACTGGTGTCGCTCGAATTCTCGGCGTAAACTTTTCAGGATTCCTCGCTTGGTTTCTGTGGCGCGGGATTTACTGGAGCAAGCTGCCCCGCGTGGAAAAGAAGGTGCGCGTGGCGATTGATTGGGCATTGGACGTTTTGTTCACAAAGGATTTCGTCCAATTTCTTGATCAACGCGCACTTGCCCACACGCAGACCGAGACCGGCGCCGCCCTATGGAATCGCGAGCATCTGTCCACAGTGGATAAGACCGATAAGAGCGCCGCGGCGTAAGGAATTGCCCGCACGTTCGACCAATCGACATGGTTGCAACCAGCACGGCAGAGCATCAGCGACTTCAAGAAGACGCAGCGCGCACAAAGAATTGGAAACGGTGGGGACCGTACTTGTCGGAACGGCAGTGGGCGACGGTCCGCGAAGATTA
>QHPC01000202.1 GCA_003218915.1 Verrucomicrobiota bacterium | reverse complement strand
TTCGGCGCCGTCGATTACTATCTCGCGCAGAATCGAACGCGTTTGGACGGCAACGATCACCCTTAATCCATCCCCTTGCGGCTGAGCAAAAATGCGAACGTTTTGAATCGAGCCGGTCTTGTAGAGAGCCGCGATATCCTGCTCAACGACCTCGTTGGAATAGGGTTGGCCCACCCTGGTCCGCATTTGTGCAAGAATTCGTTCCTTACTGACCGTGCCGGGGCCAGTGTATTCCACGTCAATTGAGCGGACCACGGGAGGTCCCTGCGGCGCCGCCGCCTGCGGTGCCTGCGCCCGCGCGACTGTGGCACCAAGTAGTGCGCAAATCGAAGCGGCCCAAATTGCAAAGGGCGGGGGGCGCATCCATCCAGAAAAATATCTCATAGGTTAAGAAGCGCGGCCCCGCGCAAGCGAGCCCACGCAGGACAGGCGGCTATATCGGAAAGAAGGGGTCAGTCGTCAAGGCGAGATTTTTCACAGAGGCGGTCAGTTTGACCCCAAGCGGTAGGCTCTTTCAATTCAAAAGTTCATACCAATTATTTCGGCGGCGCGGTTCGTAGCCGGCGTCGCGAATAAGCGATTCAATTTGCCCGGCATCCAATCGAAAGGTTGTTCCCGCGCTACTGACAACATTTTCCTCCATCATCACCGATCCGAAATCGTTCGCACCATATCTGAGCGCGATCTGGCCGATCTCCGGACCCTGGGTTACCCAGGAGCTTTGCACATTGTCGATGTTGTCTAAAAAGATCCGGGCGAGTGCCTGCGTTCGTAAATATTCGGCCACGCTCGTAGGCTGCTTAACCTTCAGGACGGTGTGCTGCGGCTGAAATGTCCAGCATATGAACGCCGTAAATCCGCCGCTGCGATCCTGCTGATCACGGATGCGACGTAAATGTTCGACCCGGTCTTCGATGGTTTCCACGTGTCCAAACATCATCGTCGCGCTGGATTTCAATCCCAGCTCGTGCGCTACCTGCATCACTTCCAACCATCGATCGCTGTTAATTTTCAACGGCGAGATTTTCTTCCGCACCGAATCCACCAGAATTTCCCCGCCGCCTCCCGGAATTGATCCGAGACCGGCCTTCCTGAATTCCGAAATCACTTCGCGCAACGGCATTCGGAAGGTCTCTGCGAAATGCTGAAACTCCGGCGGACTGAATCCGTGAATATTGATGTGCGGATATTTTTCCCGGATGTGACGCAGCAGATCGATATACCATTCGAACGGCAGTTTCGGATGATGCCCGCCTTGCATCAGGATTTGAACACCGCCAACGGAAGAAAGTTCGTCGAGTTTCCGATCGATCTGCTCGAACGAAAGGACGTAATGATCCTCATCCTTCTCCGTTCGATAAAACGCGCAGAACTTGCAGTAAACGTTGCAAACGTTTGTGTAGTTGATGTTTCGATCGACAATGTAGGTGACGATCTCGCGTCCGCGTCCGCTGTAGCTTTTCGCCTTTGCCAAATCGCGCCTTGCATTGGCCAGCGCTCCCACCTCTTCCAGCGGCAAGCGATACAATTCGAGCGCTTCGTCCACGGAGATCCGTTCGCCCGCGAGCACCTTGCCGGTTAGTCCATCTCGATTCAAAGAGACCATCGCCGCCATTTTATATGACGCGGCAGCCCATTGCACGTAGATGATTTCCCATGCTGGCGCGCCATGCATTCCTGATTTCGTTGGGCATCTGCATTCTGGCCGCCGCCGCCGAGACAATCCTGGCAGGCAAACAGCCTATGAAGTTTCTTGCAACATTACGGCAGCCGCATTTTGCGCCGCCGCTATGGCTCTGGACCATTATTGGCGTTTTCTATTACCTGATTTGCTTTTTCGTGCTTGTGCGATTGCTCCACGTCGAGCCTGGGAACATGCTGCGCCCTGTCGCCATTGCGCTGATATTGGCACTCCTCGCCACCAATGCATTCTTTAATTACGTCCTGTTCAGAATGCGCAATCTCTTCGCAAGTCTGGGCGTGTTCGTTACTTATGATTTTATAGCGATTGCCCTGACCACGGCTCTCTTGCTGTTGGACAAGGCGGCAGCGCTCGTCTTCATCGCCTACCCCGTATATTTGATCTTTGCCAATTGCTGGGGTTATCAACTTTGGCGATTGAATCAGCCGACGCAGGAGAAGATTCGGGCCTGATGAACAGATCTGCAGCAATTATAGGCGCCGGCGTTTCTGGTCTCACCTGCGGCGTCGTTTTCGCCGAGCGTGGACATCGAACAGCGATTTTCGCCAAGGAAATTGGCCAGCAAACAACTTCTGGGGCGGCCGCGGCGCTCTGGTTCCCCTACGATGTGGAGCCGGCGAACAAAGTCATCCCGTGGGCTCTCGAGACACTCCGAACGCTTATCCATCGCGCTCGCAATTCCAATAGCGGCGTCTCCATGATTGAACTCCGCCAATTTTCGCGCACTGGAGAAATTCAGATTCCGAACTGGGCGATTCCGCTGGGGGCGCGCAGACTTTCGTCTGTAGCCACGGCGCTGTGTCGCCGCGCGGGTCGATCGGGGGGGAAGCGCCTCGACACAGCGAGGCGGCTACAACATTTCGTTAGCGGTTTCTCGCTGAACGTTCCGCTGATGGACACGACGATTTACCTCGATTATCTCGCGAAACGTCTTCTCGCCGCGGGCGGATTAATTATTGAAAACATGCATTTCGAAAAACTCGAAGACGTCGATCCAAAGTACGATCTCGTGATTAACTGCGCTGGAATCGGCGCCCGCGAACTCGTCCACGACACCGATCTTGAGCCGCATCGCGGTCAGGTCGCGATTGTACCGAGGATCAAAGATCTTCCATACGCTGTTGTTTGTGATGATGCCCCGCTCATGTACGCGATCCCGCGCACAAACGATTGTGTCTTTGGAGGCACAAACGATCTCAGCGATGATCGTGGGGCCGATTCCGCAACAACCGCGCGAATCGTCGCTGAGTGCAGCCGTACATTGAAGATCGAGAAACCGACTATTCTCGCCGAGCGCGTCGGGCTGCGCCCGTTCCGCAAATCAGGTGTTCGGGTCGAGCGCGCTCAATTGTGCGACGGCCGGACCGTCGTTCATAACTACGGGCACGGCGGCTCCGGCTTCACGCTTTCCTGGGGCTGCGCAGAAGAGGTGGTTCACCTTGCAACCGACAGTCCTGCATAGGGGGGCTCGCGTGCGCCACTCTACGTCAGCGCGATGCACTGCAAGGAGCTGACGACATCGTCGGGGCCTTTTTCGGCAAAGAAACTTTCGTAATAGCCTGGGCCGAGATCCCAATATGGACCTTTGTAATAATCGTCGCGATAAAACCGCCAGACACCGCTTACTACGATCAAACAACTGATGCGGTCGTTCCAAAAATCACCGACGTAATGAAAACTCAGATTGGTTCGGGCATAGGCGCCTTTAAATCCAACGTGATCGTAAAGCACAATTTCCGGCAGGCGAGTTGACTGCGTTACAAGCGGCACGGGCTCTTTCCCGGCCGCGGAAGCATGATAACTCAGCGGACCAATTTGCCATTTCATGTCGATGACGCAGCCGTTATCCGGCGACAATTCGGTTTTAGGTATTCGTGGCATAGGCGTGGACGGCGGTGGTTTTCCCAATTTGATCAAATGAAATTCGTGCTGTCGAGCAAAGAGATTTAACAGGCAATTCCGGTGACGCGTGCAATCGTTCGCTCCGGCGGAAAGGATGCGGCATCGCACCCGCAGAGGGACGCCTCTCCCTTCGCCAGGGAGAGGGGGAGGGTGAGGGTTGATTTCGAGGACTACTCATTAAACCTACCCCCTCACCTTAATCCTCTCCCCTTGCAACAAGGGGAGAGGCGACGATTAGGCTCCGCGACAGACTTGTGATCACTGGCTCTTTGCCCGCCCAATGACGCCACAGGCAACGCGCGCACCGGAGTCGCCCGCCGGTTGCGATTTGAGATCGTCAGCTTTCGCGTGAACTACAACGGAACGTCCGATCACAGAGCGTTCGTCGTTCGGGGTCGGATTAAAATGAGCACCAGCCGAACTCGCATCGGCTGCGCTGCAATCACCGAACTCATGGACATGAAATCCATGATTACCAGGTGTCAGACCGGTGATTTCCGCCCGGACCTTCACTCCATCGGCCTCTTCAGTGAACGTAACCGTACCGCTGAGTTTACTGCCTGCGGTGGGATGAAGCACCGCGACAGCTTTCAGGGGTCCCGATGGTTTTTCTGCAGGTGTTTGGGATTGCGCGCTGAAACCGGCCGCTAACAAAAATATCAGCGCAATGAATGAAGCTCTGAAGGAATTCATCATAGCATCTCTATTTCGCAATGGCCGGTAAGTCCAGCCGCATCAAACACGCGAAAACCTCAGTTCACAACCGTCATCCCGAGCGAAGTCGAGAATGGAGCGGCTGGGGAAGCCGCGACATGGACGGGCAGGCCGCAGGCTGAGCGAACGGGAACTGAGCGAATCAAATCCCGCAGCACGGCCTTTAAGGTAGCTCGCGGGATTCTTCGACTCCGCTCCGCTTCGCTCAGAATGACGGATATGCTAACCCCGTATTGCCCGCAAATAAATCTCTTCCAGCCTCTGCGCCTGCGCTCGCAGATCGAAATTTTTTCGAACGATCTCCGCACCATTGAGCGCGATCCGCGAAAGGAACCCGGGATCTTGCGCTGCATCGAGAAGCGCAGCAGCCAATTTTTCATGATCACCCTCAGGCACGAGCACGCCAGAAATGGCGTTCTGGATCGCTTCGGGAATGCCTCCATGATGGGTAGCAAACACCGGGAGCCCGCTGGCCATTGCCTCCAACATCGAATTTGGAATGCCTTCCTGATTTCCGTCATGGCCCTTTTGGCTCGGATGTAAAAAAATATGCGAGGCGTAGTAGATTTCGCGGAGTTGCTCCTGCGAAATGAAACCTGTGAATGAAACGCGATCGTTGAGATTGAGTTCACCCGCCAAATTCTGAAGTTGGCCGAGCAACGGTCCTTCTCCAGCAATCGTTAGGTTCGCATTTGGATATTGGCGCAGGAAAAGTGCAAAAGCGCGGAGCGTGACTGGCAGACCTTTCTTTTCGATCAAGCGACCAGCCTGGACGAATCGCCATTCGGTCGCCGCGGCGACGAAGTTTCGTTCACGAAAAGGAAATTCGTTCAGCGGGATCCCGGTTCGTTGGATCTCGATTTTTCTTTCGTCACAGCCCAGATGAATGACTGCGCGCCGCAGCGATTCGGAACGAACAAGGACCAGCTTGACTGCACCGAGCATTTGCCGGGTTGTTTCGCGATAAGCCGGCTTGTTCATATCGACGGTCACATCGGCGCCGTGAAACGAAACAATCGACGATTTCTTCCACGAGCGAATCAACGGCAGGAGGTGAACGGCGATCTGGCCAAAGTAAATGTGCAACAGGCGAGCATCGATCTTGCTCAAAATGCTCTGTAACATGCGCAGCTCCCTGTCCGAAATCTGCCATGGCACGTCACGCAATTGCCTGAACCAAAAGCGTCGCAAGAAATGCGTCGCCGGCTTTGGAGCTATGTAAATTGGGTCAAACGGATAGCGCCCGGCTTGTTCGCGCTTCTGCGCAATCACCACGGGCCTGCATCGTTCCAGAGCTGTGATCTGCCGATAGATATGCAACATCTCTGGCTTCAGAAATGTCGCGCAATAACAAGCGATGACCGGGCGTGAATCAGGAGATGGAACTTCCAACGGGCCAACGCTCAACGCTCAACGCTCAATGATCAACTCCAACCAACTCAAATCGAGAACCGCGAGCGCACTTCCTCCGATACGCGGACCGGCCGGCCGCTTTGCGCATCTATTGGGCACCAGAGAGTCCGCGCCTCGGACAAGAGCCGGCCGTCGCGATTGCGGCGGACCTCTGTGAATCGCTCAAACGTTAACCGAGTGGCTTTACCGACCCAGGTACGCAACACCACTTCATCGCCCAGCGTGGCTGGCCCTTTGTAGTCGATCTCGTGTCGCAAGACCACCCAACCAATGGTCTGTTGCGCTTTCGGGCTGGCAACAGCCCGCCAGTGCGCGGTGGCAACATCCTGGACCCATCGCAAGTAAACAGTGTTGTTTACGTGATTTTGCTCGTCGATGTCACCTGGTAGCACCGAAACGATCATTTCGAAACGCGCGGACGACATTGGAGAACTCCGGAGAAGTTAGAAGTACAAACCCACAAACAGACTGGACGGCAAATCAGCTGATATGAAATCGCCGCATTAATTCTTGCCGTGCCTCCATCGCGAGCTCTGGCTTCATACGGCTAAGCACTTTTTCACGGCGTTCCGGATCCATCGCCGAAGCGCTGACATGATCCAAACCGTGATATCCGTCGAGCTCACGAGAAGAATAAAGAAGCAAAACGTGTTAGCGACAACCCGTCACCTGCTGTGCAACCGGTTCCTACGAGTTATTCTGTGTTACATATGTAACATCGATTTTTACAGCTGTGGCGCTTTTCGCAAAGCAGACAACTCGGGAAATTGATCGATAATTACAGACTGACTTGCGAGAGCGACCGCATCGTGTGATCACGAAACATGTATGCAGTCGAGATCGATCGATCGAAACGTCTCCTCGTAATTAGCGCTGTGCAGCGAGTCACGGCGGAACAGGCGAAGCTGGCCGCGCAGCAAACTCGCGAGCTTGTGCGCGATGTTGCGCCCGGCTTCCGCGTTCTCGCGGATTTCCGGTGGTTGGAGTCGATGGATCCGGCGGCGGCGCCTCACGTTGCCGAGATCATGGACACGCTTACTGAAAAACGGGTCGCCTCTGTGACGCGAGTCATGCCCGACCCGCACAAAGACATTGGTCTCAATATTCTGTCACAATTCCATTACGGTCCCGAAATCCAAATCGCTACTTTCGAATCATTGGCCGACGCGCTGGAAAGCCTGATCGAGCAATGACATTCGAAAGCTGCGCGAGAGTAGCCCGCGCAGCCACCACGGCCGGCCCAACTCTGAATTTGACCGGATTCAGCTGATTTTCTGCAGTCTATTCGCCCTTGCCTGCGGCCCTGTTTCCTTCTTTGGCCGCCTCGGCCTCGGTCATGTATTTGCCCTTCTTGGTCGTGCCGTAAAAACGCGACCCTTCCCTGTGGTACACATGTGAGTCCGTATTCACCCACACCAGACCGTGCCCTCCGCCGGGCGCAGGAGGATTAGCTGCTGCCTCAGCGCTTCTGCTCTTTGCGGCGGCGCCGGTCGCGGCTGCCGGACTCGCTGCCGCAGAGCTTTTCGGCTTGAACATGTCGCTAAGCGAGAATTTCCCAGGCGACGGTGAAGGATTCGTGGCTGCCTCCGCCTTTTTGCGTCCGCCTTTTGCTTTGGGCGCGGCCGCAGGCGACGTCGCAGGCGATGCAGCCGGGCTCGCTGCTGGGCCAGTCTCCGCTTTTTTGCGACCGCGCTTGGCCTTTGGTGAAGAAGCGGGCGCCGCAGCAGGCGAAGCCGATGCAGTGGTTTCGCCTGGTGATGCCGTCGTTTCAGCTTTCTTGTGCGTGCGATGTTTTGCGGGCGCTCCTGCAGGCGACTCGCCCGGAGTGGGCGATTGAGCTTGCAAAGCACAAATGCTGGCAACACCGATTGCAAAGAAGAGAGTAAGGAATCTTTTAGTCATGGAGGCGAGCGTAAACAAACCGCGGGATTACAGTCAACGCATTTCCAACGAGCGATCCATTTTTTGCGCAGAAAGATGGCAAAGGACAGCAAGCGTCTGGCGGCACCAGAGCTAGCTATTCTTGGGCGCGCCGAAACTCTAAAGACTGTTGAGCACGGCGGTGGCCTGCGCTACACTCCAGCCGGGATGCTTGACATGATTCTCGGATGCCTGAAATGGGCAGCGGTCGGTTTCATCGTTGCGTTTGCGCTGATGAAGCTGTTCGAGGCTAGTCATATTCACGACGACATCCCCAAGCCTGCCTTCAAAATACGTCAGACGAAGCGCGCGACCTTCGTGCTATCGACTTTTGCGGCGATGCTTTCAGCCTTGGTCTGGCTGCTCGTGCAAAAACTGGACTGAGCTGACGCTCGCGTTCGATTCGTTAAAGCGTTGAAACGTTAAAACGTTGAGCGGCGAATCAAAAAAACTGCGGAGCATCTGATTCTCCTACTCTTACTCATGCTCATGCTCTTAAGAACGGGCATTGAAGAAATGAGCATGAGTAAGAGAAAGAGTAAGAAAACAGAGTGCGCATCAGGCCATGTAGAAGCCGCCGTTTACGTTCAAGACATGCCCCGTGATGTACGAAGCCATCGGGGAGGCGAGGAAAAGTGCTGCGTTCACAATCTCGCCGACGTCACCAAGCCGGCCGAGTGGAATTTGCTTGATGAAATTCTGGGTCACTTCATCGGGCATGCCTTTGCTCATGCCAACGTCGATGAAACCAGGCGCGATGGCGTTCACCGTGATGTTCTGGCGCGCAAACTCCCGCGCCGAAACTTTCGTGAGTGCAATGATCGCCGCTTTGCTCGACGAATAATTTGCCTGCCCAAATAACCCGAGCTGGCCGCTGACAGACGACATGTTAATGATCCGCCCGCCGTTTCGCAGAATCGCGCCCGCCTTTTGCGTGACCGTGAATGTGCCGGTGAGATTTACGCGCACCACGCTCTCAAAATTCTCCACTGACATTTTCTTGATCGTGCGATCGCTGATGATACCGGAATTGTTCACGAGGATGTCCAGCCCACCATGCCGATCTTGTATTTGCTTCATCATGGCCTCGACCTGCGTCGGTTGCGTCACGTCGCATTCAATCACCAGCGGCTCATTGAGTTCACTGGCCACGTGGGTCGCATCGGTCTTGTTTTGTCCCTGCGCGTCGGCCACAAAATTCACCACGCATTGCGCGCCGCATTGGCCAAATGCCTTGATCATCTCCGCGCCAATCCCGCGCGAGCTACCGCTGACGAGCACGACTTTGCCGCTGAAATCGAGTGGATCAGGCATTTGACGATTTAACGATTTAACGATTTAACGGTTCAACGCTAGATTTTTCCGATGGCTTCACCGATTCGAATTCTGACCGCAGTCCCGATTTGCGACGGGCATGACAGTGCGATCAACACGATCAACCTGGAATTCATCAGGCACGGCATTGAAGTCATTTACCTTGGTTATCATCGCTCTGTGGGCGATATCGTACGCGCCGCAATCCAAGAAGACGTGCGCGCCATCGGCATCTCGAGTTACAACGGTGGTCACATCGAGTTCTTTGCCGAAGTTGTTGGCCTTTTGCGAAAACGCGGAGCGACCGACATCAAAGTCTTTGGCGGTGGTGGTGGAACGATCACCCATGAAGACGCTGTGGCCATGAAGCGCAAAGGCGTGGACAACATTTTCTTTGCTGGGACATCACTGGCAGAAATGACCGATTATGTCCGCAAGCACTACGGCGGGCCGCGGGGGAAAAGGTCGCGCGCCAAATCACCCGACCGGGAGCTCGCCCACAAGCTGACCGAAATTGAGGACGCTTATGCAGCGAGACGAAAACGCCCAACGCGCAACGCCCAACCAAAAATCCGCAATACGCAATCCGCAATACGCAATACAAACGTCATCGGCTTTACCGGCCCAGGTGGCGCTGGCAAAACCACGCTGATTGACGAGCTGGTGCTGCGTTTTCTGAATCAGAATCCGAAGGGAAGGATCGCGATTTTGTCGCATGATCCGAGCGTAATTGGCGAAGGAGCATTACTTGGCGATCGAGCCACGATGATCAACTCGCAAAATGATCGTGTGTTCATGCGCAGTATGGCGACGCGCGGACAAGCCGGCGGTCTTTCGCCCGCCACGCACGATTGTCTGACGCTACTCGCCCGGTCGGGGTTCGATTACGTGATCATTGAAACAGTGGGCACGGGCCAGGAGGCGATGCCGTTTCAAAAAAATGGCATCGTCAACCAGACCGTGCTGGTAATGAACCCTGATTACGGCAGCCGGTTGCAACTGCAAAAGATCGTCATGCTCGACCTTGCCGATATCGTAGTGGTGAACAAAAGCGATCTTCAGCGCGCCCGTACCGCGCATACGGAAATCGAACAACGTCTGGAGCAAAACGGCCGTAATCAGCGGCTGATCGATACCGTTGCAAAACGCCATCGTGATCCTGGCGTGGATGAATTATTTGGGTTAATCTCGGACCGCGGATAATCAGACTTGTCATGTCGAGCGAAGTCGAGACATCTCTTGATAATTCGAAGGTGAGGAAACAATTAGAGATTCCTCGACTTCGCTCGGAGTGACAGCAATGTAAAAGTCGAGTCATGAGCAAGCTTGGACAAGTTGTTGAGTCGATCGAGAAGTACAACAAGTTCGTTCTCGATCAGGTGAAGCGTGCGCGCACCGATGAAAAATTCGGGCGGGAACTGCTGGGGCGCTGGAACGATACCAAAGCGAAAATTCCCGTCTCGCGGACGCCAACCGGACTGCCGTTGCCGCGCCTGGCGCTACCCGAGATCGATGAGCCCGGCGAAATCGCGCGGTATCTTTTCGCCGAAGGATTACCAGGTGAATTTCCATTTCTGAACGGCGCCTATCGCGAGATGTATTTGGAACCGATCCGCGAGGTCGAAAGCTTCGAAAAAAACGGCGAACCTCCGCAAAGGCCAGCCCGACCGCCATTGCCTCAAGCCGAAGAACCGACGCGCTTGTTCTCCGGTTTAATGCTCGCCGAGGATACCAACGAGCGTTTTCACTATCTCACCCAGCATCAGCGCACGCACCGGCTCAGCACCGCATTTGATGGGCCTACACTTTATGGCATCGACAGCGACGCGGATGGCGTCTTCGGAAAAATCGGCGAGGGTGGCGTGGCGATCGATACGGTCGAGGACATGGTCCGGCTTTACGATGGTTTCGATCTCGGCTCGCCTAATTTTTCCGCATCGATGACTATCAGCGGCCCCGCCCCGATCATCATGGCGATGTACATCGCGGCGGCGAAGCGGAGGTTCGGCCCGAAAGTTGTTCCGAAACTGCGCGGCACAATCCAGGCGGATATCTTCAAAGAAGTTCAGGCGCAAAACGAAACGATTTTCCCGATCGAAGCGTCGCTGCGTTTTCTCACTGACATGGTTGAGTTCGCC
>QHPC01000201.1 GCA_003218915.1 Verrucomicrobiota bacterium | reverse complement strand
GCCAAGACAGTATCCGCCGCGTTAACCATAAGGATTCTTTAAGCTAATGTTGAACGACAATGTCAGATGTATGGAGCTCATCGCCAGTTATCCGGCCATTTCCGGTCCTGCTCCGATATCGCCGTGACCGGAAGCGGCCAGAGAATGTCGAAAGTAGGAGCGTCATAACGCACGCCTCGTGCCGCCTCGGGAGCGTAAAGGGCGGACGTCATGTAACACATTTCCGTGTCGTCGAGAAGGGTTTGGTAGCCATGAGCGAACCCTTCGGGGGCGTAAAGCATGGTACCGTTGCTGCCGGTGAGCTCCTCCCCGTGCCACTGGCCGCGGGTCGGCGAATCAGGGCGCAAGTCGATGATTACGTCGTAGATGGCGCCTCGGGTGCAGCGGATCAGTTTGGCTTCCTCGTGGGGCTTTTCCTGGTAGTGCATACCGCGAACCGTGCCCCGCTGAAAACTGAACGCGGTGTTGAGCTGGAGCATGTTGGAATTCAGGCCATGCTGGATGAACTCTTCGCGGCACCAGGCACGCGCGAAATAGCCTCTGTGATCCTCGATCTTTTTCTGCCGAATCAGGAAGGCTCCTTCAAGTGCTGTTTCGATGAATTCCATAAGTAGACCCTACAAACCGATGCCTTCATAGCGTTCCACACTTCCACGTTCAAAGGCACGTCGTACGTCAACAAACACTGGAGCGGGATGGCGGCCCCGCAGAAGCGCCGGAACCTCACGGAACTCCGGCCAAGGAGTGACCACAATAAGGGCATCGATATCGAGCAGTGCCGCCGACAGGCTCTCGCAGTAAGTGATACCGGCGTCGCGAATGACGCGGCGCGTCTCGTCCATTGCAACGGGATCGAAGGCTTTCAGCACCGCACCCCGCTTAAGCAGTTCGCGCAGGATGGGGAAGGCCGGACTCTCCCGGACATCGTTGGTTCCCGGTTTGAAGGCTAATCCCAAGACGGCCACCCGGATTCCCGTGAGATCCGCCCAATGCTTCTCCAAAAGAGCCACCACTCTCCTGGGTTGCGCCTCATTGACCTCGATTACGGACTCCAGGAGGCTCATTGGGAGACCCGCCTTTTGACCGTGAGCAATGAGCGCCTTGACATCTTTTGGGAGACAACTTCCGCCAAATCCGCAACCAGCCCGCAAGAAAGACACGATTGGGGGCAAGCCCTCGCTGTTGTGGTTGCCAAAGTATTGACTCAGGTGGACTCCCCTCATAACATCCATGACATCGGTTCCCCCAAGGACAGAACAAAGGTTCGCGATCTCGTTCGAGAACGATATCAGGTTCGCCAGGAGGGCGTTTGAGGCGTACTTGATGAGTTCGGCAGTGCGCGTGTTGGTACGGATGCGGGGAGCCGCGGCAAAAGGCCGGTACAGTTCTTCGAGGGTGTCGAGGGTCCGTTCGTCGTTCCCGCCCAACACAATGCGGTCAGGGAACATGAAGTCGTGCACGGCTTCGCCTTGGGAGAGGAACTCAGGGTTCATGCCCACGCCAAAATCCACCCCGGCCCGTTTGCCGGCAGCGGCTTCAAGAGCGGGAATCACGTGCAAGTCGGTGGTCCCGGGGACAACGGTGCTCTTCACCACCACAACATGATAAGCGGTCTTGTTCCGCAACGTTGAACCGATCTGCCGCGACGCAGCCATCACAGCCGCCAGGTCGATCGTCTGACCATCGAACGGCGTCCCGACAGCGATGAGAGTAAGTTCCGAATCCGAGACTGCAGCCGGAAGATCCGTGGTCGCCTTCAGTGTGCGTCCAACGTGCTTGCGCAGCAATTCATCGAGGCCGGCTTCAAAGATAGGCGACTCCGCGCGGTTGAGCGCCGCCACCCGCTCAGGATCAATATCGACGCACGTCACATGGTGGCCCTTCTCCGCAAGACAGGCACCCGTGACCAGGCCCACGTAGCCCGTTCCGATAATCGAGACGTTCATCAAGCCTCCGATGCCTCGCGATTGCCCGAGTACCAGATGAGGGACCGTCGCAAGCCTTCCTCAATGGTCACTTGCGGATGGTAACCGAGTTCCGGACCCGGTCGGCCAGTTCCGCCATGCTGATCTCGGGCGTCTCCACGCCGATGTTATAGGCTTCGCCCGACCCTCCCTTGACAAGGATCTTGTAGTACCCCGCCACGGCATCCGCCACGTAGCAGAAAGTCCGTCTGGCCGAGCCGTCCGAGAACATCACGATGTCCTCGCCACCGAGAATGTTCCGAGCGAAATCGGGGATGACTCTGCCATCGGTGATCTTCAGGCCGGGACCGTAGTTATTGAAGGGCCTAGCCACCTTGATGGGCAGGCCATACTGACGTGCGAAGTTAACGCAAAGGGTTTCACCGTACCGTTTCGACTCATCGTAACAGGCGCGCGGCCCGGTGCAGGATACGTAACCACGATAGGATTCCGGCGTGGGGATGCTGTCCCGTGTGGGATCACCGTATATCTCGCTGCTGGAATAGTACAGGACTCCTTCGACCGGCTTGCCCTTTTGTTTCTGCGCCAGGCTGTACTCGAGCAGGAAACGCAGACCGTTGACGTTGGCGTCCATCGTTTCGATGGGAAACTTGCGGTAGTAAGTCGGGGAGGCGATCGAAGCAGCGTGGATCAGGTATTCAACGTCGCCCAGCGCTGCCGGCAGCGTTTGAGTGATATCATGTTTCAGCAGGCGAAGATTCGGGTCCTGCTCCAGTGCCATCAACCAACCGGGCACACCGCGAATGAAGTTGTCGAGGACGGTGACCAGGATCGGCGGTTGAGTAGCGTGGGTACGATTCCAATGGAGAGCGCCCTGAACGAGATAGTAGCCGAGGAAGCCGGCGCCGCCTGCGATAAGCACGCTGCGACCGGACAAGCTGTCAAACTCCGCCCGCAACTGATGCGACAACAAATCTAAATCCGTGGCGATGACTTCCGTGGCGGATTTCATGGTTCTTTAGTCATAGTGAATGAATCCGATAACCGCAGACGTACCAGCCGCGAGCTGTTTGTGTCAATGAGGCTGACGTGTCGCATGCGAGTCCGAGGTGGGCTTGGCAACAATCGAGGGAACCTTGAGCCGTAAAGATAGGAGGCTCTGTCGTTGGTACTCGGTTGACACGATAGATTGCGGCGCGTCGCCGATTGTCAGAAAGGGAGCGTTGTTGCCGTCCAACAGGTACCGGCCATTTTGAATTCTCTCGCCACGACCCCTCTTTGTTATCGTGACCTGTCAGGATTGATCGTTGTCGAAGCTGTTGTCACGCTGGCCACTCCCGAATACTTTTTCAGGCTCCCCTTCACATCCCTCACCAGGACCCGATAATTGTAGACACCGCCGGCTGCCAATCCCGTGTCCGTGTAGCTCGTTCTTGTGGTCGTTCCCACGTGCACAAAACTCGTGCTTCCAGGGTCCTGCCGCTGCACTTCATACTTTTTCACACCGGCATTGTCGGTTGACGCCGTCCAACTCAGCTTAACTTGGCTCACGCCTAACGCCGTCGCCACAAGGTTCCCCCGCACACTCGGCGCCTGAGCCTGCGGCACGAGAATCCCCTGCATCCCAAGATTCCCACCCGCCCAGTCGTCAATCGCGAGATGGTCCCCAGGCGTCGAATAGTTCCCGATCCCAGGGCTCCCTCCAACCAAGTTCTCCGTTGTGTCCGTGTAGGTCAAAACCGGATTCCCGTTTCGGAGCAACGTCAGTTGCACCGGGTTTGAACCCGATGCCTCCAGCCGGATGATGTCACCAGCGACCCATGTTTCCGTGTTGCCGTTGCGCAGGTTATAATATAGGCCGTCTTTTCGCAAATAGAGGCGGTAGTCGTTGGGCCCAAATACAAAGGCCATATAGAATCGGTCGATGATGGACTGCGCTCGGGCAATTACCCCATTCCATGCCCCCACATTGCTGATCCGCACCTGGGAATACTGATCTTGGCTGGTTGGTGTCGGTGTTGCAGTTGGCGTAGCTGTGGGTGGTGGTAGAGTCGGAGTGGGGGTTGCAGTTGGTGTAGCAGTCGGAGTGGGTGTTGGTGTTGGCGTACCGCAACTCTCGCTGCCCATCGTGATAAATGTTCCCGGAGAGCTTTGGTTGTTGTACTCAGTAGCGACCCAATTGGGATTGCGTTCGATTGTCGACAGCCGGACTTCGTCAAGCGTCCCGGCGGCATTGAGCGAGTTCGCTGCTCGGGACATGAAATAGAGCGAGCTATTAGAAAAATTGCCCATGCCGGAGGCGGTGCGTGCGCCTGTTGTTAGCGTTTGGAGGGAGCCATCTACGTAGGCTTTATTGGTTGATCCGGAGCGATTGAACACCAGGTGAACAAGGTGCCATGTCGCCGCTGCCGGTCTGACGAAAAGATCGGTCCAGTAGGTGAAATCTCCCTTGCCCATGCCCGTCTCGAATTTTGCGCCACCAAAGCTGCTGGAATTCCAGTCGGCAATAAAACCTCCAGCGTTCGTGTTATAGTTGGGGGTGTATTCAAAGGCCAGGTCATCGTCGTTCGCGTTGGTCGTCCACTTCATCCAAAACGATAGGGTGACGATATTGGTGGCGCTTAGATTAATGGCCGCAAATGAACCATCAGTGCTGCCGTTGTAACTCAGAGCTTTGCCGATCTGCCCTATTGCTGTCTTGGTGCTTGTGTTGGCGTTGTTCGTGCCATTGGCGCCAGTGGCAGTGGACTCTCTAATGGTTGTGTTCGCCGCGCTGTCGGACATGTGCCACACACCCTTGAAGTTTGAGTCCCAAGTATTCGGCGGATCGGACTGGTCTGTATTGATCGAGCTATCGCCATACATCAGGTAAAAGACGGTATCGCTTGAACTGGACACGGACGGGATCTTTACCCATGCGATCAGGTTGCCGGTTGTGCCATCGTATTTCTCGACTTGCCACTTGAGCTTCGTAGTCCCCCCGGAGTCGGCGTAAAAACCGATGTCGTATCCGTTCGCATTGGCAACGTGGCCACCGTTGGCAACCGTCTTAAGCGCAGGATCAATGACGCTTACTAGTATCGTGAAATTGGACTGTGTGCTGGGGACCTTGATATGATCGATCGTCAGTGATCGTTGACAAGCTGTAGCCGGTGTTGGTGTAGGAGTAGCCGTCGGCGTTGGCGTAGCTGTAGGGGTAGCAGAAGGAGTTGGTGTCGGTGTTGCAGTTGGCGTAGGTGTGGGTGGTGGTAGAGTCGGAGTGGGGGTTGCAGTTGGTGTAGCAGTCGGAGTGGGTGTTGGTGTTCCTCCCGGCAGCTTAAAAGCATACACTTTGTTATCAGTAGCAACATAGATGCGGCCACGGGCCACAATGCCGGTAGTGCTGTAGGAATGCGTGCCCGCCATCGTCTCGTTGGCGCCGCCACCGGCATAAACAACAGCACCGGTATCTCCGTCGTAACCATGCAACTTCTGGTCGCCAGTGGTGCTGGCCCCTACCGCCCAGACGATCATGTTATTTGTGCCATCCGTGGAGGTAACGAAAGGTGACCCGATAGCACCAAGTATGCTTCCTCGATCGCGTCGATAAGCAACATACGTGCGTTGGGCAGTACGGTAGGTAACCGCTGCGTTGAGGAGGCCACTGCCGGAGGCCACAAATGAATCTATCGGCGCAGTGATCCCGCCGAGGTTATTGCGATTAAGCAAATACGCATAAGCACCTTTGCTCATTGCCACGACGAGCTGGGAGGGCGTCGCGCCCGGTACGTCCACAAGTAACGGGCCCGAGCTCCCAAGATCCTGGTTAAACTGGTCGAGTTGGGTGAACCAATCGAGGGGAGCCCAGTAATCGCCGGTAGACCCAGTAAAGATCGGGCCCGGTTGAAAACGAATCACTGCTTCGCCGCCGCCCCAGATCCCTCCAGTGTTGTAAGTGTTGCCGGTGGCAACGAACAGATTGGTGCCGTCACTGGCGATGCCGCCAACTCCCCATATACCGCCGCCCATGGCGCTGGTGGCCCATGCCGTTACGCTGGCAGGATTATTTATTGGCACGCCCACCAGCCAGCCATGATAAAGGTCGCAATCATCAATGCTCCCATACGCAACATAAAGAATGTTGCCCACGATGGCGAGCGCAGCTCGTTGCGCTTGAGTCGCTGGAGTGAAGGTCGTGCCATTGTATTGGGCTGTCAGCTCCACGTCCACCGGCCAGCCCGGATTGATGGCGCCCGTGTCCACATTAAGGGAAATGATGTAATGTTTTATGGTCGCGCCGCCATCGGGCGTAACCATTGCGTCTAAAAAGAGCGCCCGTGAAGCAAGATCGACTACAGGCGTGCTGATGATCCCCATGGAACCGGTTATAGTGCAGGGGATATCGGGTGCGGGCACCGGAGCACCTACATTTCGCTGCCAGATAATGGTGCCGTTCACAGCGTCGAGTGCATACACGTTATTCGATTCGGTCACCGCAATGACCATTGGGCCGCTTGGACCGCCCTCGATGTAAAGCGGCTGCGCGTAAACGTTGCCTACGATCGTCCCGGCGAAGTTCAGTTCTCGCGTTAGGTTGGCGGCAGCCGATTGTGTGAAGGCCGAATCAATATAAAGCCCGTCACGCGAAATATGATTGTGATACTGGGTAACATTGACCTGCGCGTTCGCTTGGACAATCGCGCCCAACAAACCTGCAGCGACAAGGGAGAAAATGGAAAATACGGTTTTCAAAGGTTTACACTCCATACGACATGCGCCCGTTGCTTTCCAAAACGCTTCCGACCGCGTTGGTCCATGGTACCGAGATCACAGTTTCATTAAGCCCCGCCGGCACGCTCGCTGGAAAGAGATTTCTGCCCAAAGAAAGACCCCACGCCAGCACTGCTAAACCAGCGATGGCGCTGAATCGGCTCATTCCGAGAATAAAGGCTTGGCGCTCATGCTTGAGCGGTTCGTGCACAGCACAAGAAGATGAAGGCTTTCCTCAGCATGAATATTTGTTTTGAGCTTTCGTCATCTTGGCGGTCGGACCCTGTGTCGATCAAGGTGCAAAGAAATCGCCATCGACGACGGCTCTCCTTTGTTTCTCCGGAAATTGGAGGGCGAAGTTCGCGAAAATGTAGGGCAAGTCGAAGATACCTATCGCGCAAAGGGCAATCTGTGCTTTGAGCCCTCCCGTTGTCATTCAAAACTTGCCTTTCATCAAGTGCTACGCCGATCCTCATTCGTCCAGACCAGTAAGGCGGCAAATCCGGTGCCCAAAGAGAGACGTTGTTCGAGAAACGTTATAACCAATTATCTGTTGCGGCCTTAGCATGACGGTGCAATTCGAGGAGCCGGGCTTTCCAGTAGGAAAATCGTAAAGTATTCCGGCGTCACTTACACAACCCCACCCGACACGCCCTAGATGGTGCAGGAGCACGTATAGAGGGAGCCCTTTACCCTGCCTGTTTAGCCATTGTGGCGGGCCGGACGAAGTCACCGGCGTTCCGGACTGCCAATCCGGAACGCGGCGGCGTAACGGGTTTGCCAATCGTGCCTCTTTCGATTGAGCGGCTCAAGCCCCCACCACGCCCAGGGCCAGTCGGCTCGGAGAGAACGATCCCCGTCGTGGATTTCTGCGATCAACTCCCGCACCGGTTCCCAGCCGAGGTCAAGTGCGACCTTTGTTCGAACGTCCAGATCGATTCCCGAAACAAACAGGTATCCTCCTGGACTAACCGGTTGTACTACGTTGCGCAGGCACTTTTCGGCATCGGCTCTGGACATGTGGCAAAGAAAATTGCTCGCGACCACAATGTCCTGAGGCCCAAGAATCTCCACAAGTTCCGGATCGGTGGCATCCCCAAGTCGCCACGTTATTCCTTCCCTGAGCCACGATTTAACTTTGGCTCGGTCCCCTTCCCAATCAAACATTTCAACCATCTCAGCCTTGGTCAACCGTTCAAAAATCGAAGCACCGACCAACTCCGAGGTATCGGGAGTGTAAATGCCTTTCTCGGCGAAGCTCAGTATATCCTTCGAAATATCCACCGCCTCCAGGATTACTTTCAAGTCCGGCCGTGCCGAGCGGATGGTCCAGAGGATTGAATAAACCTCGGCCCCGATACTGCAACCCAACACGGCAATTCTCAACGTCGAGCCGTGGGGCTTCTGCCCGGCCAGCCGGCGCATCAATTCGAGTGCTGGACGATTCCTTAGGAAAAAAGTGCCGAAGAATTGCTGCCGTTTGGCACTGAGGCAAGCCAAGGTATGCAACCATGCCTCGTAGGAACGGACGGAGTGCAAATCTCGTACGCGAGAAGGGAGGTGCTCCCATATCCGCTTGTTCAACCTCAAGTAAAAGCCGGCAGGAGACTTTCCTAAGACCTGCAAACGTGCCGCCTTCGCCAGGATCGGATGAGACACTTCGCTGTTTATCACGATGAAATTCTCTGAGCGCATCGTTCGCTCAAACGCCTTTGAAGATAAGGCTGTACTGCTCGTCCAAAGTTCTACGATACTCCTCGGTCTTGTGTTTAATATAAGGCCTAAGTGCCTCGGCATTCTTTTCGAGTTTAACAAGTGTATCGATCAAATCGTCAAAACCCGAATCTAGCTTTCCATGGTCCGACAAGCAGAGCACTGGCTTATTGAGCATAAGAGCCAAAACGAGGTTATGAAATCGTGATGTGACTAAAAAGTCGATGGCTGCGATTTGAGACAACAACTGCTCTACCGTAAAGACCGGTTCATTAACAATCTGACCTTCTTTATCCATTAATCCACGCTCGTGCAGCAATTCCATGAAATCTTGTTTCACGTCGCTATCGTACGAAACATCTCCGATGATCACTCGCACCATGTACTTTCGCTCGCACAACCAGGCCACAAGGTCTCCCAGCGTGTTCAAGTAATCGCGATAGGTGCGATTATTGTCGCGATCACGCGAGCCGTCTTGACCCAGGTAATCCTTTAGACCAATACCGAAGACAGGCCTTTGTTTACCTACCCTGTGACATGCTGGCAACAAGGCGCTTGGCAAGCTAAATGCTAAATCGGGATAAACGGGGTCACAACCCTGAGAAGGCCCCATTTTCTCTACGTACCGTTTCGAGGCGATGTCTCGGTAGCTACGGTAGTCCGAGAGATTGAGACTTGCCTTAATGAACCACCTGCTCAGAGGGTGATATATCGGGCCGACTCCGATGTTTAAGAAGAGCAACCTGGCCCTGCACAGTTTAGCAATGATTGCCCATTTGAATATATCGTAGGGCCAGCTAAACGGTCCGGTCGCGTAATCCGATACCACTTGCGTTCCCGGGACGATGAGCATTTGGCTTCCTTTTATCACGTTAAAGCCCTTAGCCCAGTGGATCAATTCTAGCGGAATTCGGAAAAGAATCTTTCGCAGTAATTTCATCAACCTTGAGCGTCGCCCAGACCACAATTGGGAGTCCAACCAAGCTGGATATTCTCGATGGGCCGCAAATGCAGGGATACTGTGTCTTAGTTCTGTATCCTGGGGGACTGTGCAAAGACATGTAAATGTTGCATTCGGCAAGGCCTTATGAATGTTGTACATAGTAGCTTCCAACGTGCATTCATTACCTAAATTCTGGCTGCCAAACACACCGAAGAATGCGATTTTGTTACTCTTTTTGTTTTGATTCATTTCGCGATTAAATCTTTTTGCCTTGGGGAACAAAGATTTAGTCGATCACTGTTACTTTATGAGTTAGTTAATGCACACGCATTTGGTACGAGGAGGGCTGTAATGAGGGGACGACCCTGCGACTGAGGTGCTGCGCGTTCTCACCCCCGATGGGGCACTACATTAATGGATAATTTCTGGCAACGTCCGCCAGTTCTTTCAATCGTTTCTCGCGCAACTCAAGCTGCGGCAGAGGCTTGAGTCCGGCAATAGCAAGAATTTGTTTCCAACGATGCGACCAGTCGTGGCGAAGGAGAGCTTCCACGGCGTTGCGACGGCTGATTTCGCAGAGCCGCTCCGGTTGACCAGCAAGCTCAGCCAAAACGTCCGCCACTTCGGAGCTATTAGGGTCGATTTCAATAACCGCGTCTCTCCAATCAAAAAGCTGACGAAACGCATCACAATCCGGGGCTTGGCCGATCATCACGGTACCCGCCGCCGCCCCTTCGAAAAGTCTAGCAGCCACCTCAATTTGGCCTCG
Source organism: Verrucomicrobiota bacterium (assembly GCA_003218915.1). Lineage (GTDB taxonomy): Bacteria > Verrucomicrobiota > Verrucomicrobiia > Chthoniobacterales > UBA10450 > Udaeobacter. Next base: position 8,494 of record QHPC01000201.1, on the reverse strand, counting down.
AGTCTGCTCCGGCAGGTTCGCCTTGCCAGGGGCAACCAAAAAATATCGGCTCCGCTTGATTTGATTGGCCAGTAATTCACGGTGCTGCCTATGGTTGGACACCAAATTTTCCGCCCCAGCCTGGAGCGTCTCATAAACGTAAAACATATGCTGCTGAGCCGTGAACTTAAGCAGCGTTCTGTGAAGATCCTCCAGTCGGCGGCCCAGGCTGTATACGTCGATTACCCGTGCCGGCGGGTTCGGGTAAGGGCTGAAACGGATCGCGTCCACCGCATAGGGAAGGAAGTGGCAAGGCCGTCCGATTACTTTGCTGATCGCGTCCACGCTTCCTTTGAAGCCAACGAACACATGATCGAATCGTTTCAGGATGTGCAGGTAATTTCGGCTACGGAGCACATCGGCGCAGTACAATTCGTCCAGCCAACATACGCTTGTCCTGCACCGATCCTTCCAACCCTTCACGGCGTTCACGTAAAGGAGATCTCGAAGCATTTGGACGCGACAAAAAAACAGATCGTAGTCCTTTCTGAGCCTGACCGGGCGGAGTCCGGGGTTGACAGAGGCGAGCGCTCGAGTCACGTCCTTCCACAAAAGCCTACGGTGGCATTTTTCTCTAAACCTGAAGCCCACGCCGGGTTCCAGTGGAAAGAGGTCAACGTTATCCGCCTCCATGAAAACATCCTCAGCTTCGTAATTCGCCGCCTCAAATGCCATGTGAGCGACTCCTCTCAAGGTTGGCATGCAGATTCGAGGTGCGGGCGATGACCCCGACGGTTGCGACAAGCATCGTCCCCTACCTTGGTCGTTTAGCGTGTGCATATTTTCATACTTGGGCGCACCGATCCGACAACCCGGGCGGGAAAAGTGTTGCTCGACTCGGGATGTCACCGATCTTCATTTCATCGCTGTGCGTAGAAATACGGATTGATACCAGATGCTTCGTATATTTCCCATCGAATCGTGCAGGTAGAAATCGAAAGGCATCACACACCGCTGGCCACGGCTAGGTGCATGGGCAAGCTATCGCAACAAAGCAGACATTCGTGACCTTGCACATCGGCCGGATACGCCAGCACGGTGGACCGTTTTTTTTCACCTTTAAACCTTCGGGCTCCAATTCGTTCTTCAACTTGTCATAATAGGCTCATTCATTCATCGACCAGACTGGGCCCGTGGTCGATGAGATAGCCACATCTCGTTGCAGCTCCGTCGGAATGGTAAACGGCCGCAAACGCGGAAAAGCCGCTCAAAAAATGAGGATCGCAAACACAGCTGCGGACCTCATCCGCACCAGGCCGGGCAGCGCAACGTCCTTAACGTTGTAGCATATCAACAAATTGATGATCGGGTCACGGCGTAACGTAACGTCTAGTACTCACTTACGGCGCGGCTAAACTCCAGTCGGCCGGAAGAGTTGGGCCGTTCGCGGAGCCGGTGTAACGTTGTTATTGAGATACCAGATTGCTGTTTCGCGAGTGCCACTGCACGTGAGCGAATCAAATGTCATTATGGGCCAAACACTCTGACGTGCTCAACACAATGGCGTGACGGTGTTACCATGGGGTGGACGTCAGACGCAATGTTGGACTTGGAGTTGCTGTCGGAGTCTACGTATACGTTGGTTTAGCTTTCGATTTCGGCGATGACGCCGCTTTAACTGTTGCCGTCGAAGTTTAAGTTGGTCCAGGCGTTGTTGTAGTTGCGAGCAGACGGTCGCGCTCGGTGCCGCATTCGGTTGCGCGGTTACCAAAGGATGCGGATAAACATAAGGCGCGTAGCCGGGCATCGGCGTATTGTCGAAATAATGCACATCGGCTCTTACGCCCGGCCCTGCCGAAAAGCGGGCTTGTCCATTATTCCACGAATAGCACGGCTCTGTCGCTTGACTCCATCCGGCAGGACGAATTGGCGGGTCGCCAGTAATCAAGGAACCGCCAGCTCTGCCAGGTTGATCGATGGCGTGATCAACCTTGCGAATTTCAAACGTGTCCCCTGCGCAGAAGGCCAGCGAAGGCGTGAAGTATCCACCATTGTCCGTGTAGCTGATCGTATTCGATGTATTAGAATTGATCCAAGCAAAAGTGATGGTGTTAGAGTTGCAGTTGTTGCTGGTGCGTCGAATGGTGTATCCGGCCCATTGGTTCTGCGCCCAGTTAGCCCCGGAAACCGTCACGCTCGTTCCAGAACTGTTGCTAGTCGCCGTTCCTGTGAAAAACACAGTAGGCTCATTCACATCCCAAGCGTTTGTTCCGTCAGCACCGCCCCAGGGAGTAAATGGATAGAAGTTTCGCCAGTTGCCAAGCGTGAAAATAGGATGGTCCCAGTAGCCGCTGATAGTATTGTGGTGAAACAACACTCTGCTAGAACGCGATCCACCTGCAAAATTGGCCATGTTTGTGCCCGTGTAAGTGTTATTATAGACTTCCATTGCCCTGCTCCCGCGAATACGTCCACCACTCTCCGTGCCGTGGTCTGTGGGATAACCGTTGTAAATCGCGTTATACCTTAGCACGAACCGAGCGCCAGCCAGCGCATCGGTAATGAGACCGAAGTAAACGGGATCATTATTCGTGAAAGTGTTGTTCTCGATAAATAGGAATTGAGAGCTACCAAATCCGGTCGGCGCGGCCCACGAACCGTCGCCGTAAATCCCTTGCCCGTTCCATCTGCTGCCATAAACGTAAATCGTGTAACGTCTGTGCGTCTTGACAAAGCTATTGTGGTCGATCACTCCGATCACCGTATCAAAAACCGAATAGCCATTCAGATCCTATGTTTATTCTGCCGCCAGCCTGAAATTCAATTCCAGTCAAACGCGAAGACACACCAGCAGGCAGCGACCATCGAATGAGCTGCGCGGATTGTACGCCGTCCCTGATAATCGTGCTGCCTACACCTGCACCTTGCAAGGTGATTGCTTTCGAAATTACTATGCCCGTCGTCCATATGAACGTCCCAGCTGGGAGGGTAATGGTGTCGCCGTTCTGCGCCTGGTTATCGTGAAAAAACCGAACACTCTCCGCTGTCCCATTGGAATGATAAACCGTGGCCCCGCAGCGCGGGCCGGAAAAGCCGCTCAAAATAAAGATAAACAGAAGAATGCCCGACACCTTCATAATTGCGGCACATCGATCCTCGCGATACGCCGCCCGCCTTCATATCTGAATGAATCGGCATGGCAAGGAAATTTTTCTTATCGAGCCATTTATTTCGCAAGCACTCTTCCACAAATGTTATGGCCAGAGCAGCCAGAATCTTTGCCCGGCACCAAACCGGGGCACTCTTTCGCCGCGAAGAGCAGCTCCTCCAACGCTTGCAGAGGTTCGTCTCTTTCCAGATCATTCTACCAATTCGTCGGGATTCGCCGTAATGCGGAGATGCCTTCTACGCTTTCCAGACTTTTCCGGGCGCAACAGGCACGCTGGCCATGGCGTTTCGCGTGTCCACGATGCATCGCGCCCAAGCGCCGAGCTCGTGGTAGTTCACCGATGAATGATTTGTCGCGATGAGAACAACATCGAAGTTCTCTATCGTTGCACGGTTCCACTCAATCGATTTTCTCCCGGCAAATTGCGGGTGCTCGCGGGTTGGCTTAATCACCGGCACGTACGGATCGTAATAGGCCACTTCCGCGCCCCGTTCCGTTAACAACTTCATCAAGACATAACTGGGCGACTCGCGCTCATCATCGACATTTGGCTTATAGGCCAGACCCAGGATCAGAATCTTGGAGCCCTTGATAGCTTTGCGTTGCGCGTTGAGCGCATCTGCAACCCTGTGCACAACATGCTCGGGCATCCGCGTATTGATTTCGCCGGCCAGCTCAATAAAACGGGTATGTTGACCGTATTCGCGAGCCTTCCATGTGAGATAAAATGGATCGATCGGAATACAATGCCCGCCAAGACCGGGTCCCGGATAAAACGGCATGAATCCAAACGGCTTTGTCTTTGCCGCTTCGATGACTTCCCAGATATCAATGCCCATCGCGCCGTAAACGAGCTTCAGCTCATTGACCAGCGCGATATTTACACTACGAAAAACATTCTCCAGAAGCTTGGCCGCTTCGGCGACACGACACGAAGAAACAGGCACAACTTTGTCGATCGTTTTGCTATAAAGCGCCACGGCGCGATCGAGGCAGGTTGGAGTGTATCCTCCTACCACTTTCGGAATTTGTTTAAGATTGCTGAGTTCGTTGGCCGGATCTTCCCGTTCCGGCGAGAAGGCAAGGTGAAAATCCACACCCGCCTTCATCCTCGATTCCTGCTCCAATACAACGCGCAGCTCCTCTTCAGTCGTTCCAGGATAGGTAGTCGATTCCAGAACCACCAAGGCTCCCTTTGCGAGGTGCGGCGCGATCGACCGGCCGGTTTGACTAATGAACGACAGATCGGGTTCGCGATTCTTGTTCAGCGGTGTCGGCACACAAATGATGACCGCTTCGACCTCTTTGATGAGACTAAAGTCCGTCGACGCCGAGAATTTGCCGGATTTGACTAACTCGGCAACAGTCGATGGCAAGATGTGTTTTATATAACTCTGCCGGTTGTTTAGTAGCTCAACCTTGGTAGGATCGACATCGATCCCTAGCACGCTAACGCACGAGCGTGCAAACTCAAGTGAGAGCGGTAGCCCAACGTAACCAAGACCGACAACTGCGATTTTCATTTTTCAATCGTGCACCGAGGGCCCAGCCGCCGTCCCTGGATGCGCCGGTTCCGACGGAAAGAACAACAGCCTGGCATATAGATAAGCAGCGAACTCGCTGATTACATCTTTAAGACCTTGGCTGTAGTGCCACCATCGGTTCGCGGGATAATCCACGTTCGCCACGGCGATGATCCCGACCTGTACGTCCTTTCCGAACGCCTTTTGGAAAAGCAGGCGAGTGCGGCGAGCGTGTAGATCTTCGGTAATAACATCGATGCTAGACACAGCCATATTGTGGTCGCGAAACCAGTTCCGCAGTGCAACGGCCGACCCGTAGGTTCTGTCGCGGTCCATCACACGGGAAGGGACCATCTGCAGGCGTTCATCTGGAATCCCCCATTTTTTCAAAAGATCCGCGCCCACGCTGGCCGACGTATAGAAATCGTTGATGTATCCTCCAGTCCCCGCTACCGGTCCGCCCGTGGTAAAAACGCGTTGATAATGGTTACTTTGGAATTCCTTTACTGCCGCCCGAATTGCATACTCGTGTATCCACCCTTCGACCACAAGGATATTCGCATTGACAGGATGGGTTATCGCAAGAAACGGGTAGACGCCTTTCAGAACAACAGCGCAGACGAGCAAAAGGGCGGAGGCGACGACTAAGCGGCCACGCCAGGAAAGCGACCATCGGCATTGGGAAAACTGGTACGGGATTTCAATTCTCGCAGAATATCGACGAGCGAAAGTGCCACTCGACGCATTGAAGGTACAAGATAAATTAAGATTGCTCCAGCGAGCAGGCCAACGGGAGCGCAGACGACTAACTGCACCAACGGAGCGGAGCTCAGGAAAAGTAGGTGCACCAGCCACGTCACGCCGCAGACGACTATCCAAAGTGGAAGGTAGCGAAAAATCCCGCCCCATAGGTCGGCCGTCGTTACAGGGCCCTCCCGTCCGGCAAAATAGAAAAGAGTAGGCACGCCGATGAAAAGCCCGCCAACGGAATAGGAGATGGCCACTCCGGCAGGACCAAACGGGAGACCGGCAACGAACGAGGCAACAGTGATACAAGAACCCAGCAAAGTAAAAAATAACCAATCTCTGCCGCGCCCCTGGGTCTGGAACAGCCAGGTTGAAGCCCCCCCTAGGGGAATGCAAAGCGCCGCTATACTAAAGCCGGCGAAAATAGGCGCTGCCTGTTCCCATCTCGGCCCGAGCACAACGAGAGTCAGGGGACGAGCAAGAGCTAATAACAAGCCGGTGGACAGAAAGCTTGTCAGCGCCAGGGCCTCGTACACGCGTAGAAATGTGCGACGGTATCGCTCAGGTTCAGCCTGGAGCCGCGATAGCGCTGGAATCAGCACGGCATTGATCGGTATGGTGAATTGTTCCAGCGGCCGGATGAGAAGGATGGAGGCCCTGGAATACAAACCTACCGCCGCGGCGCCAAAAAGCCGGCCAATCAAAAGGTTGTCCGCACCACGGGCGAGCGAGTATATTAGGCTTCCGGCGGTAATATTGGCGCCGAAAGTCAACATGTGCCAGGTTTGAGTGTTCCGGGAGGGTAATTTAGGTCGCCACCCCGAAATCAACCAGGCTAGCACAAGCCTGATGGCGACCTGCGTCACAGAGGCGCCGACCAGAGCCCAGTAGCCATATCCCAATAGAGCCATGCCAACGCCAGTCAGATAACCGGCAAGCAAGGAAACGATGTAGATCATCGCGATGAGCCCGAAACGCATCTGCCGGTTCAACAGCGCAAGGTGTTGAACCGTCGCGCTTGCAAGCAGAAAGGTACCTGAGAGCACGAGAGTGATGGCTACAAGCCGAGGTTCGCGATAGAACCACGCGACTACTGGCGACAAGGCAGCGACGAGCAGTGTAGTAATACCACCCACGCCGACGTTTACCCAGTACAGATTGGACACCTGTGCGTGCGTAATCTGCTGCCGCTGCACTGTGGCCGTCGAGAGCCCGGCATCCTGAAACATCCAGAGAAAACCAGTGACTGTGGTGACCATCGCATAGAAGCCGAAATCCCGGGGTGTGAGCAGACGCGCCATCACCATGATGGACGCGAGGTTTAAAAGGAACTGGGTTCCCTGGGACGCGATCGTAATAAAAGCTCCGGAGATCGTCCGTCCCCTGAGATCGCCCAGGAGGTGATCGGTGCAAAGATGTTTCTCATTCGGATCGATCGCTTTGCTCGGCCGGTCTCCTTCGGTTCTTTCCGGTCGATTCACGCTAACCAACACATCCTCGGCGTTAGTGACACTGGAACTGTTGTTAGTCATGATTCTCCGATTTGTGAATGTCCTAGTTTAACTGGATGCATGCTGCTGAATAATATTCACTTCTTTTAATATTCATCAGTGCCCGTTTGACGCTCGCCCACCCGAAAAGCTCGTCGCACTCTCGAGCTGTTGAATTCAATCGGTACAACCAGATTTTAGTAACTATAGTCGTGCGCCTCTTCGCACGTGGCATCAGCTACCATGGAGCTGATTGATGAGTGAAGATATCTTCCTTTTTGCTCGAGAAGCAACCGTCCGAAATATTATCTTGTTGTTCTCTCCTCTCACCTTTATTTTCTGAGCAATCTTAAAGGCCTTCACGTATCGGAAGCGGTATAGCTTTGTCACAAGCCAGTTGTAGTAATGGTCCTTAAGCATTTCCTCAACCGTCTGGCGAAGGCCCGGATCCATATTCTCCGGTAGGCAAATCCATTTCTGAAATACGTGCTCCCTCGAACCGAATGCACGATCATCGCTCCTGGAGTAGAGCTCCATCAAGCACCCCCGGGACGGCGTCCTGTCGATCCTGACAAGGCGTTCGTTCACGAAACAAAATTTCGTCTTGAACGCCAACCTGAACAACAGATCTGTATCTTCTGCCACGACTATGCGTTCATCAAATCCATTGGGACATTCCACCAAGGAGCGTAAGACCAGTAGGCTCTGAACATAGATTGCCGGATGCCGCGCTAAAATGACTTTGAAAGGTTCCTCCAGCGGACCGAATGGCAGCTTCCCATGCAACCCCGCTTGTTCAAACGCAGACGGTATTACATCGGTGTTTCCAAAGTAATCGCAATTTGTAAAGCACGCCCCAAAATCCTTGCCGAGGATAGCTACAACCTTCAATTGTGCCTCAAGTTTCGAGGGAAGCCACAAATCGTCTGACGCCAGAATCGAGATCCACTTGCCTCTTGCCAGTTGTACTCCCCTGTTCTGTGCCGCGCTGGCTCCAAGATTCGCTTGATACACATATCGGATGCGATCCATGTACGGCTTGAGTACCTCGGCCGTGTCGTCGGTCGACCCGTCGTCAACAACAATGATCTCATAGTCTCGATAGGTCTGACAAAGGACACTTTGGACTGCATTTACAACAAGCTTGCTACGATTAAACGTAGGTATTATAACCGAGACCGCAGGCATGCCTATATCCGATGTTTTGCCGATTCAACCGATGACTGCTCAGGCATCGACACAAGTCTTGAATTTGCTACAAAAGTGTATTCTCGACCAATATCATGAAGCGCAGGAATAAGTGCTAACGGTAACACGAGGACGCGCATATGTCGCGCCTGCCTCAGAATTAGGACTGATCGCGTCACGAATAACTCTGCGGACCTTTTGCCAGGACGGTTGGTTGTGACGGTTGATTACCTTGGCTCGCCATGGCCTTCGCGGCAGGTACGGCGGCGCTGAGCTGGTTCATCACGGCACTGAATACTTCATCTACACTAATCGCCTCAGTTGCGCGCGCGTCGTAACCGCGTTTATAGAAAAACTTTTTCAAAAGGACCGAGATGACCTTTTCTTGTAATCCGTAT
>QHPC01000200.1 GCA_003218915.1 Verrucomicrobiota bacterium | reverse complement strand
CCGAATACCCTGTACGTTAGTACCATACGCGGTTTGAGTCTGGCTCTTCACGCTACAAACGTATGTTCTAACTCCGTCGCGAGCACGCGCCGGGAGATGAAGATTTTCAGACGCGATTGGGACGAGTTCGGTCGGCCAACATCTGATCTAATATCACTATTGGATGCGGAGTTTAAACCAAGCTTTGACGAGCGAGGTCACGTCGCCTGGATCGGCCCAGACTCGACTCCACGCGATGCGGAAGAACTCGCAGGCTTTGTAGTCGATTTATTCGTCGACCGCGTGCATCGCGCCATCGATGAAAATGCAGACTGAGTAGAACTAGCGGCGTGCGCCGCTGAGGTGCATTCAAGGTCGACAAGCAGTCGGCCGTTCGATCACCCATTGACGGCCACGCGCAGTGTGTAAACTTTGGTTAGCTTGCGGCGGCAGGCGAAATAAAAAAGAAAGCGAGGAAACCGTTATGGCCGACACATATGTTCCAATGATCAGCTCCGGTGTTGCAGGACCACTTGGGGTTCTCCACCTTCCGCGTCTCTGGCTGAAAGTCTCCCTCGAGGAACAGGGCAAACTCGCTCCCGGCTATCCGGGCATCGGCAGAGGGTTTGATGCGATGACTTGTGCCGCGCTCGGACTCGACGAGCAGGCGGTAAAAGATTACATCAAACAAAACAAGCCGACCTACCCCGAGTTCGAAAGCTGGGTGAAGAAGAACGCCAAGTCACTCAATCCAGACGCGGTTGAAAAGCATAACGCTGCGGTGCGTGGTTACATTCACGATGATGAGACGCGCAAGAGCGTTCTGGGTGCGTCCGACATCGCGGATGATGCTTCGGCTCCGAAGGACGCGGTGAACCTGAACAACTTGGATGACTGGTACGAGTTTCACCAGGTGGTCCTGAGATAAAGAGAAACCGCATCTACGCGACGAAAGTTCGTCTCGTCAACGGCACGCCGGGTGCGCGCGGCCCGCAGATTGACGCGAACGAATGCGGCGTAGAGTTTCCCAAATGCAGGCGACGCAAACAAGAGTAGCGCGAACATTTCGCAAGACGACTGAGACATTCGCCGCTGGTGCCAAGACGTTGGCCCAGCGCTATTTTGTTTCTCCGGAGATTTTTGCGCGGGAGCAGGCGAATATCTTCTCGAAGCAATGGGTGTTGGTCGGGCATCAGAGCCAGATCGCGCAAGCTGGTGATTATTTTACCGCAGACGTCGCTCGCGAGAGCTTGATCATTGTTCGGGATAAACGCGGAGAGATTCACGGGTTTTACAACGTGTGTCGCCATCGCGGATCGCGACTTGTCGAAAACAGAAACGGCCATGTGTCCGCAATTCAGTGTCCTTATCACGCATGGACCTATGGACTCGATGGGCCACTGCTTGGCGCGCCGCATATGGATGATGTTCCTGGGTTTGATAAAGCTGATTATCCATTGCACCCAGTGCACCTGGCCTTGTGGGAAGGATTCATTTTCGTAAATCTGGCGGATTCCCTTACTCCACTGGACAAATGGTTGGCGCCGTTGACCGGAAAATTCTTCCGTTGGAACCTGCCAGCGTTGCGCTCAGCGAAACGGATCGCGTACGACGTGCAGGCGAATTGGAAGCTGATCTTCGAAAATTACTCGGAGTGTTATCACTGCGCGGGCGTGCATCCCGAGCTCTCAAAAATCTCGCCTTCCGATTCAGCAGAGAATGATCTGACCGAAGGACCGTTTTTGGGGGGATTCATGCGCATTGCGAGCGACAAGAGCCTGACGATGAGTAGCAAGACATGCGCATTGCCCGTAGGCGATTTCGGCAATGAAGATTTCAGATTCGTTTTCTACTATTCCATTTTCCCGAACATGCTGCTGAGTTTGCATCCTGATTATGTGATGGTGCACCAACTGGAGGCGCAATCGCCGGAACGGACATTGCTTCTTTGCGATTGGTTTTTCCATCCGGAGGCGTTCAAGCGCAGCGATTTTGATCCGGATGATGCCATTAAGTTTTGGGACATGGTAAACCGGCAGGACTGGCATGTGTGCGAACTGAGCCAGCAAGGTATTTCCTCGCGCGCGTATAAGCCGGGTCCGTACTCGGCGCGGGAAAGTATTCCTGCGGCATGGGATGATTACTACTTGCGGCAGATGAGCTGAACTCTTCCACAGATTTCCGGAACCAAAATCTCTCATAGATCTTCAGGGATTGGCTCCAACTAATCCGTGGACCTCTTCCGCGGCCGAGGCAGCCGCATTACAGGTTCGCGAGGATTTTTGTGGCCATCGATTTTTCCCCGTCGAGAACCGCGTTGGCGGGAAGGCCATGGATTCCAATCGTAACCAGGATGTTCCCCTTGAGGACGTGCAACATTGCCATGTGGGTCTCGTTGGGGCAGAAGATGGCTTTTTCGCCAAGACCGTCGATCGGCGTCGATTTGCTGCCGTCGGCGGGGAGAATGGAAAACATCGTAGGCGCGAGGCCGGGTTTGCCAGCGTAGAGCACCTCGAAGATGAGCGCCTTATCGCCTTTGATCGCATAATAACTCCACTCCGAATCGTAGTAGCCATCGGTGCCGTTCTGGTTGCGACCCTTGGCGTTCTTGACGGACGCACCTAGAATTTTCTCGGCATCGGACTTGGTGATAACCTTTGGGACGTCGATCTTGTCGCCGGCGAATGCAGAACACGTGCTGACGGCGACAGCTGTCCCGACAACGACATTGATGAGTTTGCGTTTCATGAGATTATCTCCGGTGCAGTGAGGTTAATTATTCTCGAGATCGATTGGGAAGCTCAATCGGTGAGTCAGAGAGAATGAACACCTATAGCGGATTCTTCGGAGGGGCTATATTCCGATCAAAGTTCGCGATTTTACTGGTTTCCTGATTTGCGTCCCCTTTGTAGTCTTTGAAGATGCCGCCGCTGACGTACGCCAGTTATCTCGATTTGGAGAAACTGCTATCGCTTCAGAAACCACGCTCCAGCCCCCCGGAGCATGACGAGACGCTCTTCATCATCATTCATCAGACGTACGAGCTGTGGTTCAAGCAGTTACTGCATGAGTTCGAGAAGATAAAAAGAGACTTTTCCGTGGGCGATCTTTTCGGCGCGATTCACACATTCAAACGTGTGCGCACAATCATGAAGGTCCTGGTCGCCCAGATAGATATTCTTGAAACGATGACGCCTTCTTCGTTCTCGAGTTTTCGGGACCGGCTCGAGACTGCTTCGGGGTTTCAATCCGTGCAGTTTCGAGAAATTGAATTTGTGCTTGGATACAAGCGCGCATCGACGCTCCATTATCTCAAGCCGGAGTTTCCGGGATACGATCGGCTACAAAAACTGCTCGGCGAGCGCAGCGTGATCGATCATTTTTACGATTTCCTTGCTACGCGCGGCGCACAAATTCCCGCAGACCTAAAGAATCGCAACGTCACCAAATCAAATGAACCCGACGAGCGCGTACAGGCGGAAATCCTGCGGCTCTACAAAAGTTCGCCTGAATGCTCGATTCTCTTCGAATTGATGACCGATTTTGACGAAGGACTGCAAGAGTGGCGCTACCGGCACATCAAATTAGTTGAGCGAACGATCGGCGCGAAGAAAGGCACTGGCGGATCACCCGGCGTCCCGTTTCTCAAGGAATCGTTGTTTAAGCCTGTGTTTCCCGATTTGTGGGCGATCCGGCATGAAATGTGAGTTAAGCCTGAGTTTGTCATTCCGACCGGAGTGGAGGAATCTCTGATTTTCGCGACTTGCCTGCGGGTTCCAAAAAATCCAGAGATGTCTCGACTTCGCTCGACATGACAATCACGACGGTAGACCAAGAAATTGGCGCGCGGTTCCAGAAAGCAGTTGCGCTTTCTCTTTTGACGAAAAATTCATCGACTCGATGAGTTCACCCGCTTTTGTTTCACCTAGCGGAAACGGATAATCGGACCCAAGCGCGACGCGTTGCGCACCAAAGAGCTTGACCAATAGTGCAAGCGCGTCGGCGTCGTGCACGAGTGAATCGACGTAAAACCGCGCGGGCGCAGTGCCGTGAGCAAGATACGCGCGTGGATTTGTGCTGTTCTCGACGGCAACCAAGTCTGGCCGCACATGAAACGCGCGCTCGACCCGGCCTACAGTAAAAGGAAATGCGCCGCCACCGTGAGCGAACGCAACGCGTAGCCTGGGAAAGCGGTCGAACACGCCGCCAAAGATCATCGAGCAGATCGCCAGCGAAGTCTCGGCGGGCATGCCGACAAGCCAGGGCAACCAATACTTCGGCATGCGCTCTTTGCCA
>QHPC01000199.1 GCA_003218915.1 Verrucomicrobiota bacterium | reverse complement strand
TCCATTTCCGCGAACCGATAGCGGAAAGCGCCGGCCCGCTTTCGTGATTGCCGATCTACCTGGTGCTGATTTGATTCTCTGCCAGATCACCAGCCGGGCGCACTTCGATGGTTTTGCGGTCACGCTGGATAGTAGCGATTGTGAGCGCGGCCAAATCGATCAGCCGTGCTACATTCGCCCGCAACGGCTTTTCAGCGTCGAACATCACATCATTCTTCACTCCGTTGGAAAGGTCAACGAAGCGAAGCTCGACGAGGTAATGAAGAGAGCGCGCGAGTTCTTCATCGACTAAGGGTGGAACGCGTTCTCCCTAACGCGTTGGCAAATGATATCGATTTTCTGTAGAGGCGGCCGTGTCGGCTGCAACACGATCGATTCGCAGGCGGCACGCCTGCCACCACAGATAAGCTACGACAGGCGCGATTATTTGCGCCTTCGGCGATTCATTTGCCATCGTCCCGCCGCGGCGGGACGATCCACCTTCGGCAATCGTTACTGGAATAGCGTCTTTGGTTCAGGCGACGCCAGGATTTTTTGAAAACGCGGATCGTTCCGCAACGGGTCCCACTCCCAGCGTTGTCGCAGGTCTGAAAGCGTGACGCTGTCGTCGGCGTAATCGACCGCGAACGGTGTGGTGAGAAGATGCTCTATCAGTTGGATCGCGTGATCGGCATCGCCGATGCGCGCATAAATCAACGCGCGAAACCCCTGGACTGTGCCTCCATTGATTATGTCTTTAGAGACAGACGTCAATTCCTCTCCACGCTGGCCTTCGCGCAACGCGGCGTCTTTACGTCCCATCAACGCGTAAAGAAAACCAAGCTGTGCGTGGCGAATGCCGTCTTGCGGACTCTTCATCACAACTTGTTCCAGTATCGGCCGCGCTGTTTCAAACTCCTGCTGCGCCCGCGCCGCATCGTTACGCACGACCGCAACACACCCGGCGAGATAGCTTTTTGGCAAGGCCACGCCGGTGGGCGCGACAAAGTTCTGCAGCCTGGCTGATGTCAGCGCGCGTTCGGCCGCCTCCGGATCACGATCCATGAGAGACACGTCCCAGCGGCTGAAGGTGACAACCCCGTCGGGATCGAGATTTGGCACGAAACTCTCCAGAACTGCCTTAATCGGCGCAGAGCTGCCTTTCCAGAAAAACTCCATGTAAGCGCGCTGTATTTTGACGTTGAGCGAGTCCGGTGCGAGCGCGAGGACGCGATCCATTCCTTTGACGGCATTTGGCCAGTCGCGAATTCCGAAATAGGTCTGCGCAGCATCATACAGCGTAACGGAATTGCGCGGATCGATTGCCTCAGCCTTCTGATAGGCGGCAATAGCCTCCGTCAAGTGTCCCTGCCGCCGTTGCACCGCAGCAATGTAGAGACCGACATCGCCATCATTTGGAAGGGTCTTTGCTGCCAAAATCAATTCGCGCAGAGCTTCGTCATAGTTGCTCTCCTCGTAATAAAAATAGAGGCCGAGGGCGAGATGCCCTTCGCCTAGATCAGGTTGGAGTCGAAGCGATTCGTCCGCTTCACGACGTGCGGTCTCTTTGACCTCTTGTGTCGGTTCGAACCAATGATAGATCTGGCTCATAACGGCCGAGAGCCGCGCGTGGGCAAGCGCGAAGTTCGGGTCGAGTTTGATCGCTTGATCGTAAAGATTTCTCGCTGACCGAAAATCCTGCAGCAGATTATCCGGCCGCGTCTGATAATCTCGGGCCCGCAAATAGAGCACGTAAGCGTCGGGGTTCGTTGTGGGTTTAGCTTCGACGCGCGCTTTCTCCTGTGGTGAAAGCGTGGCCTGCAACGAGTCAGCAATGTTTTTCGCGACCTCGGCTTCTACTCCAAAGATATCGGTCAATTCCCGATCGTAACTTTGCGCCCAAAGATGCGCGTCGGTGTCAGCCTGGATCAGCTGCACGTTGATGTGCACCCGATCGCCGGCCTTTTGGACACTGCCTTCAAGCACATTGCTCACACGGAGCTGGCGCGCGATCTCAGACAGATTTTCAGGAGCGCTGTTATAGTGGACGGTCGACGTGCGTGAGATAACGCGAAGCCCGCTGATCTTCGACAACGTGGTGATGATTTCATCCTGAATGCCCTGCGCGAAAAACGCGTTCTCCTTGTCCGAGCTGAGGTTCTCGAACGGCAGCACAGCAACTGATTTGTCCATGCTTGTCGCCATTGGCGCGGTTTGTTTTGCCAGCTCGGCCGTCGCTGTCTTGTGTGTTCGCGCAAATTGAAACGCAAGCAATGCAGCCGCCAGCACGGCGGCAGCCACAATGATCGCAGTCCATTTACCGCCGGCTTTACCCGTCTTCGATTCCTCCGGCGGTACTTCTTCCGCTCGCTTGATTCCTTCCGGCGTAAGCTCGAACGCCCACGCCAGAATCAGCGCGACTGGAAACCCGAGAATTACTGCGGTGACAAACACCTTCATCACCCACGGAGGCGCTTCGAAAGTGGGGAAGAGGATGGAAGCCGCCTGAATCAACAGCCACGCCACGATCGCGTACGCGACCGCGACCCTGTAAACCTTGCGCCGCTTCAGTTCGGTCACAAACGTAGGCGGATCCATGACAACGGCGGGAAAGTTACAGCAACGCGCTTCTTATGCACAAACAGGAATACGCATTGCGATGCCGCGCGTGTTGTAACTGATGAGTGCGCCCTCGGATAGTTGTAGCCGCCAATAAGCCTGCCTTGCTTGCCGGCCGTGGCGGGAGCGAAGTCGAACGGGCTGTGCCTGCCGCGCCGAAATCAATAAAGGCGGGTCGAGGCGTTCTTCCGCTCTGGTATTAAGCGTCGTGAGCTGATGTCAGCCCCCGCGCGGACGTCACGGAGCCTTTAGGATCGGGATGATCTCCGTTTGGATTGGCTGCCCGGTGACTTCGATGTCTTTGTCCGAAACGTAAACGTTAATTTCGGATCGAACGCCAAACTTTCCTTCGAGATAAATCCCGGGCTCAATCGAAAAACAAACGCCCGGAATGATGCGCCGCGAATCACGCGTCTCGAAATCGTCGATGTTAACGCCGTTGCCGTGCGTTTCTTCGCCAATGGAATGACCGGTGCGATGCGTGAATTGTTCCCCAAAACCTGCGCGTGTAATTACGCCGCGTGACACGTCATCGACCTCCGCGCCACGGATTGGTTTACCAGCGCGAACATTCTTACGCACGAAATCGACCGCTGAATCGCGCGCGTCCCGCACAATGTTGAAAATGCGGGTGTATTCTTCGGGAACAGTTTCGCCAACATAACCAGTCCAGGTTTGGTCAGTCGCTACTGCATCCGGTTTGTTCAGTTTAGTGGCTGCATCAATCAGCACGAAATCCCCGCGCTTGATCGGTGAGTTCTTTTCCTTTGTCGGCATGTAATGCGGGTTGGCGGCGTTCGCGTTCACCGCCACGATCATTGGCTCCTGCTCCATCCCTTCCTCGCTGTAGCGACGCAGCATGAACTGCGCGATGTCCCACTCAGTGGTTGATTCGTTGGCGCGAATCCGGCGCGCAATCTCGGCAAACGCCTCCTGAATGATGCGATGCATCTTGTCGGAAGCTTCCACATGCATCTGGTGCTGGGCCGGGGAAAACACCGCCTCGAATCGTTGCACGAGTTCCGCGCTCGTGACGGGTTCGATCCCAAACGAACGGACGAGCTCGATGGTTCCGGCATCCACGCGCGAGATGTAGGGGATGTCGTTCATCGGCGAATACTGCATTGCAATGCGCCGCTTCGGTTCCTTCGCTGTCGTGCCGAGCACTTCCCGCAGCCGGGCGTGCAATTCCTGCCAGCCGCGGAACACGAGTTTTTTGCCGGGAAGCGAGTCGAGTTTGAACTGCTCGATCGACTGCACAATTTTGACCAGTTCACCCGAGGCCGGGATGTAGTAAAACCAGCGGCGCGACGCGAACATCTTTTCATCCAACTTCAAAATCCGATAAGCGAGCGGGTCGCTGTGCCGGAAATCGTAAAAGAGCCAGCCATCGAGCTTGGCGTCGCGCAATGCAGCCTGAATTTCCGCCACCCGTTCTGCTGGAGATTGTTGTGCACTCATTGACGCGACAAACGTGAAACAAAGAACAAGTATGGCGAATGCTCGGTTAGTGCCTGTGCGGCTCGCACTGGTAAAAAACGTAGCCGGGTCCATGACAACGGCGGGAACGTTACAGCAACGCGCTTCTTATACACAAACAGGAATATGCATTCCGATGGCGAGACATGACAGGCAAGCGGGGTC
>QHPC01000198.1 GCA_003218915.1 Verrucomicrobiota bacterium | reverse complement strand
ACTGACATGGCTCATTCTCATTTAGCCGCTGCAATTTTCCGCGCAAAAAAACAGATATATTAGGTAAGAGGGAGCGAGCCTATGATCTTTAGAAACGGCTTGCCGGATCTTCTTCCTTAGCTCGCCAGGGCGAGATTTTGCCGAAAAGGTCGCGTGTCGCGCCGGCAATATCTTCGGCTTTCGATACACCGCTGTCGATGAGCGCGCGGCCAGTGCTCGCCCAAATCTTCTTTACCACCAGCGCGCCGTTTTCTCGCACGATTCGCCCAAGATGCTGAACAGCCGCAGCTGTAGCGGATTTGCGGATGAGTTCAGGCGGACACTTTGAAGTCAGTTCGCAGTAGCGCCGTGCGACTTCTCCTACGCGGAGTGTGAGGAACGCGTTCGCAGCGCCGTTGGAAACACATTTCACCAGAAGAGCTGAGATGCCGCTCAAGCCTGGGATTCCGCCTTTAAGCGCCGGCACTACAGAGACAGCAAGCGGCGCGACCATCTCTCCAAGATCAAGCGATTCCAGTCCGCTCGCGACGAAGGCTGTGCCGGCAACGTTTGCATACAATCGCGCTAATTCGCGAGGCGAAGGACGCTGCACATAAATCCGCGCAATCCGGCCGACCATTTGAATTTGAGTGAAGAGGACAATCAGCCCGTCCAGCCGGCCATTTTGCATCAAAGCCGTGCTAAGAAACACTGTGCTTGCTGTTCTACGGACGACCAAATCCGCTTGAGTTGAAAGATGCCCAATCGCCTTTTCGATTTCCTCTTTTGTAACGACAGGTAGATCACGTGTCCGTGGATTTGAAGCAAGACGTGCGCGGACAACCTGCAAATAGGCGTCGTAATTCGGACCGGAGTCTTCCTCAGGCGGACCGAGAGCAGCAGGAAGCCTCGTGTATGCGATTGCATAGTACAGGGCTAACAATCCCGCAGTCAGGCAAATGGCCCAGAAAACGATTGTGCCAGCAATGGGATGGATTCTGTCGGCCAGTGAGACCAAGCTGGCGACGCCTGCGATAATTAAAGAGACCAGACAGACGGTCATCGTCACCGCGAGGACAACGACTAGTCTTCTCGCACCTGAATTCTGAGCAGTGGCAGCGGTTTTCACCTCGTTCCGATTACTTTGCACTCAGAGCAGCGGGCTTCAATCGAAAGGTGATATCTCGCAGCGTGGTTCCCGCGAAGCGGTGTAGAGGCGGCTGTGTCAGCCGCAAACCAGATGACGAAATTTCGGATTAGCGCTGCGAGCTATCGCGCGCCAAGCTAATAGTCATACAAATGTTTCACCGCGTCTTGACGATCGTGGGCCTCACGATTCTTGCAGTTCTCTACTCCGCGCGCGCCGACGAAAAGCCAATGATGAAGGCCGTGGTCGCGCATGAGTACGGCGCACCTGAAGTTTTGAAATTTGAAGAAGTGCCAAGACCCGAGCCAAACGAAGACGAAGCGCTGGTGCGTGTGATTGCGAGCAGCGTTAATCCAGCCGATCCGTTCACGCTCAGCGGAAAATACGCGCGAGAGTTTGGGACGCATCTGCCGCTCATCCCAGGCTACGACATCGCAGGGGTCGTAGAGAAGACGGGCGCCAATGTCACGAAGCTTAAAGTCGGCGACGCCGTTTACGGCTATCCAACTTTCGGCGGCGGCTGGGCCGATTACGTCACGGTCAAGGAATCCGAAGTGGCCGCAAAGCCCAAGTCCCTGAACTTTGTAAAATCCGCTGCGGTACCGATGGGCGCCTTAACCGCGTGGCAGGCCTTGATCGACGTGGCGAAACTGCAACCGGGCCAAACAGTCCTCATTCACGGCGGCTCAGGCGGCGTGGGTAGTTTTGCCATCCAAATCGCCAAAGCGCGCGGTGCACGCGTCATAGCGACCGCGTCCGCGGCAAACCAGGATCTCCTGAAGCAACTCGGCGCAGACGTGGCTGTGGATTATACGAAGACCAAATTTGAAGACGTCGCCAAGGATGTGGACGCCGTGCTCGATCCTGTCGGCAAAGAAACGCTCGCGCGTTCTTACGGCGTGGTGAAGAAAGGCGGCATTGTTATGTCGTTGGTTGCGCGTCCGGACCCAGTCGAGCTCAAGAAACGTGAGATTCACGGAGCCGGTATCTCTGTGCATCCGGATGCGGAAGACCTGGCAGAGATCGCGCAACTGATCGACGCCGGGAAAATCAAACCAACCGTGACGCAGGTCCTCCCGCTGAGCGAAGCGATTGCGGCCCAACAACAGGCCGCCACACATCACACGCGCGGAAAAGTTGTGCTGCGGATCGCAGACGAGCCGAAAAGTTGACGCCAGGCGCGGGCGTTTGAAGTTCGTCCGTGATGAGAAGTACATTCCTGGCAATTTCTTCTGCGGGCCCCAACCGTGATTTCTCCAAGGGCACGCGTGAGCAGCCCTTTTGGGACGAGCATGCGGCGTTCATCGACAAGCTCGTTGATGACGGTTTCATCCTGATGGGCGGTCCTTTGGTCGATGAAGGCGGCTCCTTATTGATCGTCGATGCCGAAAATGAAAACGAAGTGCGAGAGAAATTGAAGAACGACCCCTGGACCGAGCACGGCATCCTGAGACTGGAAAGCGTAAAGCGCTGGGAAATTTTTATCGATCAGCGGAAGTAGAATTTGATTTGTGCTCGGCGGGCAGAACTTCATGCCGTCCGCGTCCGATTGCTTGTTTTTGCTCTTCGCAATACACTTTGGGTATGACCGCTAACGAAATCATCGATGCGATCAAACGCCTCGATCCCAAAGAACAGTTGGCTGTGATCCGTTTTGCTTATCAGCCGGATGCAGAACGGCGGCTCACCGGCAAAGAATTGTCCGAACTAGCGGAGCGAATGGTGAATGCAACGGATCGGGCCGAAGAAGCGATCATTCGCGAAGCGATGATTCGCGGCTTCTATAGCGCGACCGCCGGGCGAGCCGGATCAGGAGCGAGAAACAAGCGCGCTATCGCGAAAAGAAGCAGGAACAAGCGTTCCGCGAAGCGGGTGTAGAAGCGGCTGTCCGGCTCGGACTTACAACGCGCCGTGGCGAACCTTTTCGTCGATCGCCAGATAATCGTCCCGTGGCGGACTAAAGGTATCGAGCACACGCGTCGGCAACATTGTTTCCACGCCGTGCGGAACATTGCTGGCGAGATAAAAAGAATCGCCCGTTGAAAGCTCGTGCGGCACGCCGTCCACGATGAGTCGCATCTGACCCTCGAGAATGTGAACGATCTGCTCCTGCGGATGCGAATGCGCAGACATAGTGCTACCTGCGACCAGTGTAGCCATCATCTGATACATGTTTTTGCCATGTGCGACCGTCCGGCGGGTGATGCCGGGGCAAATTTCAATTGTAGGATTTTCTCGTTTCATTTTCAGGATTTTACGCTGGAGCATTAATCACGCGAATATTCGTTTTGTCCTTGTCGCATATGGCCCATGCCCGATAAGAACTGACGATTCGTCAGCCTACTGTAGCGGCAGCTGTGTCCGCTGCGAGATTGCACCTCGCCCCGGCAGGCGACACGCCTGCCACTACAACCCGGACTTTTCGATTTTCAAACTTGCCACTCATCGCGGATCACTGGCAGAATCCGGCCATGAAAATATCTATCCCACTGACTACAATTCTATTAGCGACGTTGATCGCAATTCCCTCATTTGCACAAACAACGTCGACATCGCCCGCGGGTGTATCCGGCCAGAGTGCAACTCAACCGGCAGCTTCAAGCGGCCAGCCGAACCAGCAGGAGATGATGAAGCAAATGATGGAGATGTCGAAGTTGAATGAGAACCACAAACTCCTCACCGACCTCGACGGCAATTGGACTTACACCATCAAGTTCTGGATGAACCCCGATCCGAACGCCAAGCCGGAGGAATCAAAGGGCACTGCCGTCAGGAAATCGATGATGGACGGCCGTTACTCAACGCTCGATGTCACCGGGAAAATGGAAATGCCCAGCCCCGAAGGTAAGAAAAAGGAGATGACGTTCAAAGGACATGGAATCGACGGCTACGACAACGTGAAAAAGAAATTCGTCGGTAGTTGGGTCGATAACATTGGCACCGGCATCATGCTCTCCGAAGGCACTTACGATCCCGCTACCAAAACCTTCACCTACACCAGCGAATACGAAGCCATTCCCGGCATGAAGCAGCAGATCCGCGAAGTCATCAAGGTCACCGACAACAACCATCACACCCTCGAGTGGTACGAGAACCGTGGTGGCCAGGAAGTGAAAACAATGGAGATCAACTACACCCGCGCAGGCAACAAATAGCGCGACACGAACTTCATAGAAGCCATCTCATAAATGTTGTAGCCGCCTCGCTGCGTCGGGGCGCTCCAGCGCTATTACTCCCTCGAGAGCACGGCGACACAGCGCCGTGGCTACAACGCCTGTTACGCGAAAGTCACGACAGCTAATGTCGTGACTCTTTTGCATTTCATTTAGTGCGACTCCTCACCCTACCCTCTCCTCTGCGCCAGAGGAGAGGCGAAAACTGGGCGGCGCTGTATCCGACGAAGACCCGGCTTCCGCCTCTCCTCTTCGCGAGGGGAGAGGATGAAGGTGAGGGATTGGATGCTTCGCGGGCAATATCCGTCGTCACTGCTGCTTCACTCTGATCCAAGAACGAACCGATT
>QHPC01000110.1 GCA_003218915.1 Verrucomicrobiota bacterium | reverse complement strand
AGATTGCAAAGCGTTTTGGCACGCGTGTCACGCGCGAAGAAGTCAGCGTCTAGCAGCATGCCGAAGCTGCCTGGAGTTAATCATCTGGCAGCGGTCCGAGCGTTCGAGAAAATCGGATTCATTGTAATTCGTCAGGGCAAACACGTCACGATGAGTGACGGCCTGCGGACGATCCAAATCCCGCGTGCTAACCCAGTCAACGCTTATACAATGGGCAACCATTGCGAAGCAGTGTGGATTGTCACCAGACGAGTTTCGACAGCTCTTATAACCCAACGCCTGCCCATTCACGGTTACCTGTATTACCCGGCTGCTCAGTTTACCCGCCGCGGCGGGCGAAAATTTCCAAGTTGCGCCCTGCGATCCTTTAGCTTCACGAAAGTGGGTAGCTCTTCGATGTTCGGCATTATTCGTGTCTATTCGTGTTCATTCGCCTGCCACGCCGTAGCCGTGGGCGAAGGCGGGTGGTTAGCAGAACCAAGCGAAATTCTTTTCCCGTCATCAGAAATCCAACCAAATACGCGCGATTATCCCGTGCACATCGAAGCTGCTTCACTGTGCGGAGTGATGATCACGGCCGCGGTCACGTATGTGTTCGCAATTCCGGCCAACAGCTACCACTGGCAAATGGAGATCTGGAATCGCGGTGGCGGGACTTGGACCTTTGACAAGAATGGGCGTTGGGACTGGAAGTGGATGGTTGAACCGATCTCCGATACTCCACCTGCAAAGCGAGTTGTCGCGCCGTCGTCTCAAACAAAAGTTCGTACGAGCGGCTGTAGATCAGGCGAAGTATCAGGTAAAGACGGCGGTAAATCGCGTGAAAACGTTTTTACCGCGTTTGTCAGCACCAAATGATAACTGATTTCGTGCGCTGCTGCTTCTCAAAATAAAGCAATAGTTTTAGCACTCCTCGGGAGACAGATTGAAATCGTCTTTGCGTAACTTAGTTTGCGACGTGAGCGCATCCGAAAATGATTGCTGAGCTTCCAAAACTGCCGCGTAAAGAACGTCGTCAGCTTGCCGCTGCCATCTTGGACTTGGAAGAAGAGGCCGATCTTCTTCGCGATTGCGATCGTCGCGCTGACGAACGTTTTCGTACGCTGGACATGATGGAAGAAAAAGATGCCGAGACCAGCTCGCCATGAAACCTGGCGGTTCGATCTGAGGACTAACCGTCAAGGTTAAAGGTTGAACGGAACCTGCGCCGCGAATAAGCTTTCGGGATGATTGTCGAACGTTTGCCAGAGGTTCTCGCGCTCTCAACCGAGGAGAAGGAAATTCTTGCCGAAGAACTGCTCAATCAGGTGGTGCCCGAGCAGGACAAGGATCCACAACTGCTGGATCTGCTTCGACGCCGACTAAAGGATCATAATGCCGATCCCGAAAGCGGTGTGCGTTGGGAAATCTTACGCGACCGACTCTTGAAACGGCAGCATGCCCGCCACAGGACGGATTCGCCGTGGCGAACCTGAGATCATTTGGAAGCAAGGCGCAGAGAACGACCTGCTCCAAATTTTCGCCGAGCTCGAAGAAAGGTGCGTCAAACGCCCGAGTTTTCGAGGTCAGCTTCCCAAATCGCGCAAGATTCCCTCGATCTGATTCAGCAATTTCGGAATGCTTTGCTGCACTGTGTCCCAAAGGACTTCGCGTTGAACAACGTCGTAGCCATGGATCAGAACGTTGCGCATCCCAATGATCTTGCGCCATTCCAAATCAGGATATTTGGCTCTCAAGTCCATCGGTAAACGGTTTGCTGCCTCCCCGACGACTTCTAACGCGCGCTCGATGGCCAACCGAAAAACATCATCGCTGCTCAAGTCTTCCATCTTTCGACCAAGAGCGGCGTTCTGTGCGCGCCGCGCGTAATCTCGCATTTGAAGCAGACTCAGTCGCGGGTCATGTCTGCTCATATAGGGTGAGCGCCTCGCGCCGCACTTCCTCTTCGATGTGTGGGTCGAGGCGTGAACACAGGTCCACTTTGTACCCGATAATGCCGCTCAGTTCGTCGGCCCAGCCGAAATATGCCAGACCCGGCCGCGCATCCGTTTCCAATTCGACCAGCACGTCCACGTCGCTACGCCTCGGATCAAAATCCCCGTGCAACGCCGATCCGAACAGTGAGAACTTGCGAATCCCGTGCTCACGGCAAAACCTGGCGATTCTTTTTATGTCTAATCGAATGGGAAGCTCCGTGACACTCATGCGGTCAATATTACCATAACGGTTAACTAGCTCCTCAACGCGAATTTTTCCAGCTTTCTCAGACCACAAATTCAGAATTCGTGTCTGTTCGTGTCCATTCGCTTGCGGCGCCGTAGCCTCTAGTCGCGCCGTAGCGTTGCGAAGGAGGATGGCGAAGGCGGGTGGTTAGGGAACTAACGAAACGCTTTTCGAATTATCAGAAATTCAACCAAAGATCAGGCGAGTAAAACAAGACAACCACGGATTACGCCGATGGCACGGATGCAGATTTTGTAGGGCGTCTGTGTCAGACGCCAGATCGCAAACCATAACCCATATCGCGGGCGAATCGACGCCGCTTTACAAATAGAGCCTCGCGAAGGAACCGGCTTGACGCCGAGTTACGAAGGACAGATAAGGGAACTGTGTGGAATAGAAAAATGATCCGTATATTTCTGATTGGAGCGCTGTGCGGAGTGATGATCACCGCCGCGGTCACGTATGTATTCGCAATTCCGGCAAACAACTATCACTGGCAAATGGAGATCTGGAACCGCGGTGGCGCAGCCTGGACCATGGATAAGAGTGGCCATTACGGCTGGAAGTGGATGGTTGAACCGACCTTCGATACTCCTCGTGCAAAGCGAGCTGTCGTACCGTCATCGCAAACGAATGTTCGCGTCGAGCGGCTGTAGATCAGCCGGGCTGCCTGGAATGTGGGAGCGCCGCGATTATCGGGACACTGAGGTCCCTTCCAAAACAAGAGCGCCTGGCGCTCGTGCGACGTTTAAAAGTTAAGAACGTTACAATGTTAAAATGGAAGTTCCGTTGTAACGATTCAACGGTTCAACGATCACTTCGCCTCGGCCACAGGCGCTTTGAATGCATTAAATGAAAAACTACGCCTTGTATTTCTTGGCAGGTTTATCCTGGACAAGCAGTGGACTGCCCGCGGCTTCAAGTCCTTCGAGCGTTACGGCCGGAGTCCTCCCAGTGCCTAAAACGGATGT
The DNA here is from genome assembly GCA_003218915.1 of Verrucomicrobiota bacterium. GTDB lineage: Bacteria > Verrucomicrobiota > Verrucomicrobiia > Chthoniobacterales > UBA10450 > Udaeobacter. Next base: position 389 of record QHPC01000110.1, on the reverse strand, counting down.
GGCATCCAGGATTTCGATGCCGACAAGCTTCTCACCCGCCCCGATATTGAGTGCGACTTCGTCCGACAACCGGACCGAACGACACTCGTGTTTGCCATCCAGCAAACGAATATAGAGAGCATCAATCTCGGGATCGTAACTGATTTTCATGGATCCTCCCTCTCAAAAGTAGAAGGTATAAACTGTAATGACAATGATTTCATGGCCCTCCTCTTTGATCACAGGTGCGACCTGTTTGATCGCATAGTGTTTGCCCTGCCACGTGCCATCGAATCCAAAATTGTAGCGGCAAATTTCGCGCCCTCGTGGAGCTGGTTCGCGTGAGCCCTTTCGGACAGCGTCTCTCACTTCAATTTGCGTCGCGCCTCGCTCCAGAGCCTGCTCTTGAG
>QHPC01000109.1 GCA_003218915.1 Verrucomicrobiota bacterium | reverse complement strand
GTCGCTGCGGCGCATCGACTGAGAAACCGTTTTGCGACGGCACCCATTCGAAGATCGGCTTCCAAGCCGCCGAGAAAGCAGTGCCGGAATCGAAAGAATAGCCTTTGTCATTCCGAGCGAAGTCGAGGAATCTCTCGCATGAAATTTAGAGTTGCGCTCGTACTCGCGTTCTCACTGTTCACAGCGGCGCTGCGCGCGGAAAAAATTTCGCTGGTCGGCGGAACAGTGATCAACCCCTCCGACGGCAAGGTGTTGCCGAATGCAACCGTGGTAATAGACGGCGGCAAGATCGAACGCGTCACGATGGGCAAGCAGGACGCGGCGTCCCTCGGAAAGCAGATCGATTGCACCGGCAAATTCATTTTGCCGGGCTACATCGATACTCACATCCACTTCTTTCAGTCAGGCGATTTGTTCACGCGACCGGACGGCACCGATCTCAATAGTGTTCGCCCGTACAAGGACGAAGTCGCGTGGGTAAAGAGTCACGTGAATGATGTGTTCGCGCGCTACCTGCGAAGTGGAATCACAAGTGTCGTCGATGTTGGCGGACCGTTTTGGAATTTCGAGGTCCGCAAAACCGCGAATCAGACGGCGAAAGCGCCGCGCGTGGCGGTGGCCGGTCCGTTGATCTCGAGCGTCTCGCGCGAAAAACTTGATCTTGGCGATCCGCCGATCGTCAAGATCGACACGCCAGATCAGGCACGCGAGTTCGTGAGGAAACTGGCCGAACAAAAACCCGACCTGGTGAAGATTTGGTACATCGTGGATAAAGACCACCCGGTCGAAAGCTTCCGGCCAATCGTGCGCGCGACGATTGAAGAGAGTCACGCGCACAAGATCCGCGTCGCAGTGCACGCGACCGAATTAGAAACGGCACGCGCAGCAGTCGAAGAAGGCGCGGACGTCCTTGTCCATAGTGTGACCGACAATCCAGTCGATGACGCGTTCGTAAAGCTGCTGAAAGATCGAAACACGATTTTGTGTCCGACGCTCGTTGTGTTCGAGCGTTACGGTAGAACGTTCTCGCATCAGTTGAACCTGACGCCGGAGGAAAAAGCGTGGGGCAATCCGGAAGTGATCGCATCGCTCGACGTCACCAAAATTCCACCCGACAAATTGCCTGAGCGCATCAAGAACGCGTTAGCCAAACCGGATGAAACGTTGGATCGAATCAAGAAAACCTACGAGGTCGCGCTGCCGAACTTGAAAAAACTGGAAGATGCCGGCGTCACGATTGCCGCAGGAACGGACGCGGGAAACATCGGCACAATTCATGGCCCAGCGCTTTTCCGCGAATTTCAGTTGATGAAAGAAGCCGGCCTGACGCCGATGCAGATTCTCCAATGCACCACCGCCAATGCCTCGAAACTCTTTGGCGGTGATACCGGTGCCCATATCGGCAAGGTCGAAAAGGGCTATTTTGCCGATCTGGTCATTCTCAACTCAAACCCGGTGGATGACATCGCGCACGCTTCCGACATCGATGCGGTGGTCAAGAATGGTGTGGTTTATAAGGCCGATTCCATTCTGCATTGATCGCTCAGACGTTCATGAAGTACGCGTCGATTGCCTTCGTCCTGTCACTGCTGCTTTCGCCCTCAAGAGCGGAAGTCACCCCCGCGTTGCCGCTGGCCAGCGCGACAAGCATCAACGAGATCGAGGAAGGTTACGTGAAACTGGTCCTCGCGATGGGGCACCATGATCCCGACTACGTCGATGCTTATTACGGACCCCAGGAATGGAAGAAACCAGAAAAGAAGCCGCTCGATGAGATCGCGCGCGAGGCGACACGGTTACGCGAGCAACTGGCGAAGATTTCCGAGCCGGCAGACGAGTTGGAGCGGTTGCGACGCAGCTATTTAACAAAGCAACTGTCCGCGCTCGAAGCACGAGTGCGCATCTTAAAAGGCGAACATTTGAAGTTCGACGAAGAATCGCAGGCCCTTTATGACGCCGTCGCGCCTACGTTTCCCGAAACGCATTTCCAGGAAATCCTTGCCAGGCTGGAGCCAAAACTTCCGGGCGAGGGACCGCTCTTGCAACGGTACGAGAATTGGCGGCGAGCGTTTGTGATTTCCAAGGACAAACTGGACACCGTGTTTCAGCTCGCGATCAAGGCGTGTCGCGCACGCACGCACGCGCACATCAAGCTGCCGCCCGACGAGAATTTCAGCGTCGAATACGTCACGAACAAACCGTGGGGCGGCTACAACTGGTACAAGGGGAATTATCGCAGTGTCATCCAAGTGAATACCGATCTGCCGATCTATATCGATCGCGCGATCGATCTAGCTGCACATGAAGGTTACCCGGGCCATCACGTCTACAACGCGTTGCTTGAGAAGAATCTTGTCCGCGACCGCGGATGGGTTGAGTTCTCGGTTTATGCGCTCTTCTCTCCCCAATCACTCATTGCCGAAGGCACCGCAAACTTCGGCAGAGAAGTCGCTTTTACGAAACCGGAGAGGTTAGCATTCGAAAAAGAAGTGCTCTGGCCGGCCGCCGGAATCGACCCGTCACGCGTGGTGGAATTTTACGAGGTCCAGGACTTGGTGAAGAAACTGGGATACGCCACAAATGAAGCAGCTCGGCGTTACCTCAGTGGCGACATCAACGCAGCCGCGGCTGCGGCTTGGTTGCAAAAGTACGCGCTCATGGATGAGAAGCGCGCGAAACAAGCTACGAAATTTATCGAAAAGTACCGCAGCTACGTCATCAACTACAACCTCGGCGAAGACATGGTGCGCAGTTACATCGAGAAACGTGGCGGCACGGAAAACCAGCCCGAGCAGCGCTGGCGCGAGTTTGAAGAGTTGCTCGCGTCACCGCGACTACCGGGCGACATACGCTCGGATTAACAAAAATCCAGGCGGTTGCAGCAGGTACGGCTGCCTCTACATTTACCATGTCGTGCCTTCACTACTGCTGGCATCAAGTTCACCCAGGCGCGCAGCCTTGCTTTCCGAAGGTGGATTCGAATTTGAGATCGAATCGCCGCGCGTTGCAGAAAAGTTCAGTACAACCCTTACGCTGCGCGAACTGACGTTATGGAACGCCATTCGAAAAGGAATGGCCATTGCGAAGACGCGTCCGGATGCAGTTGTGCTCGCGGCCGACACGCTGGTTGCCTTGGATAACCGAATCATCGGTAAACCCTCGGATTTGAGTGAGGCCGCCAGGATGCTTCAGCGCCTGAGCGGACGAACTCACGAAGTTTGTTCTGCCGTTGCAATTTACCTGCAGACATCTGGCCGATCGGCGGTTTTTCATGAAAGCTCGCGCGTTCATTTTCACCCGCTGAGCAATTCGGCCATCGAGAACTATCTCGCGAAAGTAGGCCCGCTCGACAAGGCCGGCGCTTATGCCGCGCAGGGAAGCGGCGCCGAAATCATCGCAAAAATCGAAGGCTCATTCACGAACGTCGTTGGTCTGCCAATGGAAAAGACGGTCGCCGAACTGGCCAAATTCGGTATCCGTCCGAAGTCGGTCTGAGGAATTGAGTTAACCGGCAACCCTTAGATCAGGTGTTCGCGATTATCGGACCGGAGTCGGATCGTTTTTGTTTGCAAATTGTGCCGCGCTCGAACGAAACGCACGGTCTTGCTTTTGGCGCGCATCAGGATCGAATGCGTGACGGCCGTGACGCCACCGTGAGCGCGGACGCCGCGCAACAACGCGCTGTCGCTGATCCCGGTCGCGCAGAAAAGGATGTTCTGGCCGTTCGCCAGATCATCAGCTGAAAAGACGCGGTCCAGATCTTTCTTGTAACCTCCGTCGATGAGGCTCTTTCGTTCCTTTTCATCGCGCGGCCACATCTTGCATTGCATGTCGCCGCCGAGACACTTGATGCCCGCTGCAGCGAGCACCGCTTCGGGAGAGCCGCCGATGCCCATATAAAGATCAACATCGGAATCGGGCAGCGACGGCGCGATGGCGGCAGCGATGTCGCCGTCGCCGATCATGCGCAACGACGCGCCTGCCGCACGAATTTGTTCGACGATTTCCTTATGCCGCGGTCGGTCGAGCATCATCACAGCTACATCCTGGACGCGTTTGTCCACCGCGTGCGCGACGATTGCCAGCATCTCTGCGATTGGCATTTCAAGGTGAAGTGAGTCACCGCGTTTCTTCATGTAATCGATGACGCGCGGCCCGTAAGCCAGTTTCGACATGTAAAAGGACGGCACATCCCGTAACGCGACTTTCACGCCTTTCTCCGGACTCGCTGCCGCGATGCAACTGATCGAGTTTGGCGCGCCTTTGGAGATGTTGGTTGTTCCGTCGATTGGATCGATGGCTATATGAAACTCTGGCGAACCGGGAACCCACGTCCCGAGTTGTTCGCCTTTGAAAATGCCGGGCGCTTCGTCCTTGATTCCTTCGCCAATAACTACTTCGCCGCAGATATTCATCAGATCGCCAGCGGAGTGAATTCAACGCAGCAGCTTCCGTCGCGCGGACAAAATCCAACTCGATGATTCGCTCGATGTCCTGGTAATCTCGTTTGGGCAATCGCAGGGCCACGGGGCGTTAATTTTCACGCAGGTCGCGCGCGATGACAAGAGATCAACGAGGGCTGGCTTTTCATCTCTGATCTTCACATCACCGGCTGCTGAGCGTTTCTCCCTTTGGCGAAGCGTCCACTCGAGGAAAACCATTTTCAAGAACCAGCGGGATCAGACGGGCAGATGAAGCTTGCGCCTTTTCGTTTAAATCGATTTCAAGTAATGCGCCGCGATTCCACGACTCGACCGTGGGAGCACCGTCGAAGACGAGATTACCCAGCGAATACGCAATTGGGCAGCCATGATAAACGTCGAGCGCTTGAACGCAATGCGGATGCGAGCCAACCACGAGATCCACTCCATGGTCGATCAGCCAGCGAGCGAGCTCGCGTTGTTCATCCGTGATCTTTTCACTGTTTTCAACTCCCCAATGAACCAGGCAAACCACCAAATTTGCGCGCAATCGAGCATTGGCGATTGCGGCATTGAGGCCAGGACGATTTGATGCCGTGGCGATTTGAGAGCCTGCAGCAGGCCCAACGTCGCTGATGGCCAGGAGAGCGATTTTTTTCCCGTCGCGCACGGAGAAGAAACTCGGTGTGCCAGCTTTGGTGTCAGGTTTTCCAACTCCGAGTGGCACGATTTGTTGCTGGGACAAACGCGCGGCGCAGTCGTTCAATGCCGCGGCCCCAAAATCGAATGCGTGATTATTTGCCAAGCCCATCGCCCGAAATCCTGCACCGCGCAGCAGTTGTGCCGAGCGGACAGGTGCACGGAATGCATAACGCTGCGAGGAATCGCCAAGAGTTGAGATTGTGCATTCCAAATTTGCGGCGGCAAACGATGCACCGCGTATCAATGGTGCGACGCCAGTGAACGGATCTATTCCGTTTTCAATCTTCGCCGCGCAACTGCGACCAAGCATTACGTCGCCGCCAAAAACGAGGGTCGTCTTTGGCTTTTCTGGCGGCACGCGAAACAAATCGAAGCAATTTTTCCTGCGTTCTCGTAGGAGTTTCCCGAGCGTGAGCATTTCCGGGGTGCCGTCAAGCTGGTGTGCAACAAGATCGTTTTCATCGAGAATCCCGACAGGCTGCCGGTCCTCCATTACCGCTGCGACATGTGTCCCGAGATGGATGATTGTGCCGCGGTCCAAATCCTCTGCGCTTATTTTTGCTCTGCCAGGCGCGGCTGATCGCGCCACAAGGTCAAGGTGATCCCGCAGTCGTTTCGGATCGGACCACGGAACGCGCTGGCCTTGCCGGCGCAGCGCATAAACGACGAAGTTCGCGCAATCAGCGCCCAGCTTTGTTTCTGGTCCAGTGTTTGAATTTTCGGATAATTCGCCGCTGCCGAAAAGGTAGGGCAGACCGAATTGCTCAGTAACGGCTGCGCGGAAACCGCTGCCAATAACCCGCCGCAATTCTAAAACAGGGGCCTCCCGAATTTTCCCAGCAACAACAGCGCGAGCTCGCAAACGCAGCGAGCCACAGTGCAACTGTCGATCGAACAAATTGTCGATCTTGGTTATCGGCAGCACAGAATCGTGGTGAGCGAGCGGAATTTCATTCCAGGCGGGACGTGGCACCGCGTTCGCGACAAAGCCAACCTGATCGATGGACAAATCGGTCAGGTTACAGCGCAAATATTTCGGAGTTAGCGCGAACCATTCGACCTTTTCCGGCTTCGTAGTCCACGGCTCGGTGATCAGTTCGATCTCGGCCGGCTCGCTCGCAGGAATGCGCCAGACGTTGTCTGTGGAACACTGACGGCCTTTAACTTGAAGATGCAACTGTGGCGCTTCGTCATTCCAGGTACGCAAAAGTTGCTTCCAACGAGGGGCGTCATCTCGCACGACAATGTGTTGATGCCCGGACAAAATTCGTGCTCGAAGGGCCTGTGGCGCTTGTGAGAGATCGAATACCGGTAGTTTTTCTCCTCTTGCCATCAATTCCTTCGCGAGATTTGAATGATCGTTAGCAACCGTGAGAAACGGCTCGAACTCGATTTGCGCAGTTGGCAAAGAGAGTGCGGCACTCAACGCCAGCTTGAGCAGCCGGTACGCTTCGTCTTCGCCTTTTAAGTAGGGACGCGAAATGGCAAACGTGATGGCACGAAGGTTTGGCAGTTCGATCACAAAATTCCAGATGCGATCGAAACCGGTTGCTTGTTCTGCGGGTGAGAGACCCGCGAAATAATCGAGATCAATCGTCACGACCAATGGCTGGTTTGGACTGAGATGCTTCTGAAGCCTATCGAAGTCGGAAACAACGTACGATTCATGCAGCGATCCCGATTTCCGTGGCGCTGCTTCGATGTGACCGTCGAGTAACGCTGTAGCTGCTTGCGTGCGTTTGCCGATGTCAGGTGCGGAAAGCTTCTCAGCCGGCACCCAAATTACTCGCGCGATCGGAGCGGGCATAAGCGGCTCAATCCAGTTGAAGCACTGAACAGCGCCTGTGCGGCGCCAGCGATATGCGCATCGAAAAGGATGAGGGTGCACGGCTTATCAAGATCCAGATTTTGAGCCAGCCAATAAAACGTGCCGGCGTGATTGTCTTCGATGTAAATCGGCAGGACCTTTGCTGCTGCGCTGACGGCGATCAGCAGCGCCGCTGTGCAAAGCGTCGCCGCTCGGCGGTTCATCGGGCTCCCTGAACTTCGGGTTTTTTAGTGAGCGGCGCTCGCAATTCAACGAGCGAGATGCACGTATCGCGAAATTGCGTGCCGCGATACACGCTTTTGATTACGAGCTTAATCTTGTTGACCGGCTTGGTGTAGTCCCGGACGCGGATGAGGTACGGACGTTCGAAGTGCTCATCGGGAATGCTCTCCGTAAACGTGTGCTCGTCATTTAGCGTGATTTCGAGCGCAGCGACGCGATTGTTTTTCAACCACGGTTCCTTGTCATCGTAATCGTAATATCCAGGCTGGATCAGGATGCCATAGAGCGGAAGCGGACGCTTCACATTAAGCGTTATGCTCTCGCCGATCCCATCGCCTTCCACTCCGTCGGCCCAGGGCGATTGAACCTCCCGGGTTGGATCGCCCTTTATGTTAACGACGTCGTAATTGTGTTTGCCCTGGGCTGCCAGCGTCGAGCTGGCGGTCGCATCGTAATCGGTGTGATCGAGAAAGTATTGATGGTCCCTGAGAACATACGATGCGCGGCGGCTAAAGTCTTCTTCGGAATATCCGGTCGGATACTTGTCGTATTTTGAATGCGCGATAACGCGGATGTCATCCGCCAGCGTCGGTTTCAGGTTTTCAAACGTCCATTCGTAATGGGTGTCATTGATTTTTCGGAAGCGCTCCTTTGGTTTTTCGATGGAGACGTCTTCAGGCTCAGGGTGCACGATGTTGATCTCGATTTTTCCCTTGCCAATCGGCCCTTTCCAGGTCGCAGCCGGTGAAAGCGAATACGCGAAGGTCGCGTCGCTGATATGTGCGTCGTCCGAAACCGATTCGTCGTTTTCGGCGTACTGCGCATTGTAATGAATCGTAATCTCGCGCGTCTGATTTCGCTCGAAGGGAATGGCCGATTTCTTCCATGATTTGATGGTGGAAACATTTTGCTCCCAAAACTGCCCCGGCGTCGTCTCCTTGGCCTCCTCTTTCGGTCCCGATACATTTGTCGACGGCAATTTTTTTCCATCGACGGTGATTTCGTACTGGCGAATGTCGGCGCTCTTTGTGTCCGTATCCGCGTCCGGATTTTTCCCCCAACGTTCGACTGGAAAAAAGAAATCCTGTTGCACTTTGGGTCCCGTGTTGTGCATCCGGTAACGCACCTCCACCGCTGCGTAATCCGGATGCAGATCAATTTTTAGCGTTTCGTCCTCAATGGTAACGTCAGTTTTGCGATTTTGGTTCGTGGCGCTGGCGCTACCAGTTCCCGGAACGCCCGTCTGCCAGGCGCCGCCATTGGCCAGGAGCGTGCTGATTCCGACGACGAGCCACGCGGCCCCAAGCGATAGTTTTTTCATTTCCGCATGTTTTAACACATGCGTGCGCCGAATGGCGAAGCGAGAATCTCGGGAGGCTGTTTATTTTTCCGCTCCAGCGACGTGCTCGGCATGCTCGTGTCCGCCATGACTATGCAATGACGGGCGGATCCGCAGAAAAAATTGAAAGGCGTAACCGAGATCGTCGCCGTAATACCGATCGAGACTATCCGGTCGGTTGTTGATGTATCCGCCGATCGAAAAAATGCGCGATTCGTCTGGGGGATCGAGAACGAGCTCGTGACCGGACTTTTGTACTCGCTCCCAACGCAGATAAACGGTGTCGCGACCGCGCTGGTAATTTGATTCAATTAGGAAGGATTGTGTTTTGCCCTCGCCGGTGGCGTTGTTTTGGCCCCACACAAACGTGTTCGACCAATTGCTGTCGTGACCGAGCGGCAGATTATAGATTGCCGACGCAGTTGTGCGATGGACGTTTATCTGAGGCTCGGGCTCTTCCGGGCTTTTGATGTAGCCGAAAGAAGTTTGCAGCGCGAGATTCTTGGTAGGGTTCCAGGAAAGGCGGCCGCTGTAAGAATCGAAGCGTGGCCGGTCGAAATCGTAACGGTTTTCGTCCGGTTCACGGCCAGTGAAGATGCTGCCTTCAATTTTCACGTTGCGCCAAACGAGACCGGCCGTGGCCACGCCGAAGGTGATGTGGGTCGAATCCTGCCAGTGGTGTCCGATCGGCGCGTCGGGATCGTCCATCGCCGAGGGGCGATGCATAAACGTGGGTGGCCCCAGTGCCGGTTCGCCCGGATAACCGAAATAAAGATACGCGCTAAAATCGTGATCGAACTTTTGTGAAAGGCTCAATGAGAGTTCGTCGAAAAGATCGTGCGGATGCTGACGATCATGCAATGGCTGGTCGTGCCACGATTCCCCGGTTTGAAACAGGAGTGGATAACCGCGTCCGCCTTCGGTAAGAGGATCGAGGCTCATCATCAAGCGCGCACCGATCTGGGTGCTATCGCCGAGCGGGTGCGAATACATTCCCATGAACCAGTTGGGCGCATCGATACGATCATCGCCGCGCCGTGTGCTTACGTTGGTATATCGGGGAAAAATCGCGCCGTGCAGCATCAGCATGTCCTCGCCCAACGTGAACATCTTGCCGTACATCGGCGACGAATCTGGCAGCCAACTCGTACCGGACCCTTCGCGGCTCATGGGATCGGCAAGGTCGATAGTGGAACGCATTTCCATGTGCATTTCATGGCTCTCGTGTGAAGGCGGATGCATCACGGTTGCGCTATTATCATGATGCGGCATCGCCGTTCCGCTTGAATCGTGCGTCTGATACGACTGATGCCGCGAATGATCGGACGTTGAGTGTTGGGCGCCTGCTCGCGGTTTGTCGGAGTTTTGCGTTGGGCGTTTTTTCTCTTCATCCCCTGGCACAAGTTTCATCCCGCATTTCGGACAGTTGCCGGGATGATCTGTCACGACTTCCGGATGCATCGGACAGGTGTATTTCTGTTTCGTTTCATGCTCCTGCTCGTTGCCCGGGCGATTGGGGTCAATCGCCCCTACCTGTGCAGCGGTGCTAATCGCGAGCGTCATCGCGCTCGCGATTAAAATTGAAAGAGGTTTTGTCATTTCTGGTTGTAGGGCAGGCGCCTCGCCTGCCGGCTGGAAGAACGGCAACCGGAGCGGTTGCCCTACAAACAGAACGCAGATGGTCGCGTTCTAGACGAGAACCGGCGGAGCGTGATCGAGAAGACTCCGCTGCAAAATCAGCTCAGCGAATGAGCGCACGCCTGGCGGCCCTGTGTCCAGAGACAGAGGCACCAGCGCCGTCTGCAAATACGCAATGGCAAGCGCGCGCTCACCACCGTAATCATCGGCGTCGGACAAGTTCGTGTCGTCGCGAGCCCAGGCCTTTGCGGGAACAGAAGCAACTGCGCGCAAAATTTTGCAGCACTGCGCTCCAGCCGACGGCTTTTCTTTTGGCTTGGAATGAAACGGACAGCCGTGTGATGCCGCGTCGGTTCTCGTTGCCAGCGCAGCGAACGCACAATGATTTGAAATCGCAAACCATGAGCAGATCGCAACCGCCACGATTGCGCCACGCGCGCTGGATTTCAT
>QHPC01000108.1 GCA_003218915.1 Verrucomicrobiota bacterium | reverse complement strand
GATTCCCCGAAGCTGGAGGTGCCCTTCGAGGCTATGCACCGGCACCAGTCGGGACCGATCATGGCCTTGTTCCGGTTCCTGTTCGAAAATATCGTTCAGCCGATTTAGCAGTACAGCGGTCTGTTGCAGACTGTCCCAAATCCCGAGAGCGCGCAAAATTCCGGCATACGCCATCGCTGTGAGGGAGCTGAACGCAACAAAGCCACCCACACTCAAGCGACCATGAATGACTTGCGCAGCACCGACCCAGAGAAATATGGCAGTGGAGAGGAGCCCAATGGTCTGCAGGACGCTATCCCACGACATTACGATGAAGGTTGCCTTGAAGAGTTTTTGTGACACGGAGAGGAACTCATTCAGCATGGCGTCGCGAAATGCGCTCTCCGCAGATGCCGCTTTCACTGCCTCTATGCCTTTGATGGCATCAATCTGATGCGAACTATATTTCCCCTGGCTTTCTTCCACGCCTTGATACAGCGGACGAAGGACCTTTACGGAAACAATCATTAGCCCGACGTAAAGCGGCGTCGTTGCCAAAAACGTGATGGTGAGCAGTGGACTGTACATCGCCATTAGAATGACAGCGCCCACGAGAAAGACTCCGGCCAGCAAGGCGCCGATCCCTTGTTGCACGGCAAATTGGCGGACTTGCCTCGCACCTTCGAGCCGGCGTTGTATATCGCCAGTCCGACGACTGGTGAAATAAGTCATCGGCAGGGAAAGAAGTTTCCGACTCAAAAAATCCAGAAGTACGGTATCAAGTCGCACCGCCGCAAAGGCGAGCAGATATTCCTGGGCGAGAGTCGCGAGTTGCACGAAAACGATCGCCGCTAACAACCCAAGCAGGATTGTGTTCAAGAGGCCGATGTCATGTTCCACAATGACCTTATCGACCACTAATTGAGTGAACACCGGGAAGAGCAGTTGCAGAAAAGTGACAGCTACGGCCAGCCCCAGCGCCTGGAGCAAGATCACTTTAAAGCGCGCAAGAAACGGCAGAACCCACGCCAGCGTGGGTTTGCTTTCCGGCGCCTGTTCGAATGCCGGCGTATAATCGAACAGTGCCGCATACCCTGTCCAGTTGGCTTCAAATTCGCGACGGGGAAGTTTCCGTAGGCCGCGTGCGGGATCGGCCACACGCACGAATTGCTCATCGACATCATAAAGAACGATCCAATGATTGCCCTCCCAATGCACAATGGCCGGCAGCGGCATAAGCGGCAGATTGCGAAGCGAGATTTTCAACGCGCGCGCGGCCAGCCCAAGGTCGTTAGCGGCGCGGGAAATTGCTTTCAGACTGGTACCGTCCGTAGCCGTGTGACAAAGCTGCCGAATCCGCGGCAAACTCACTTTTCGTCCGAAATATCGACAGATCATTCCGAGACAGGCCGCGCCGCAGTCCATCTCGTCAATTTGCATGACGTGATCGATTTTGCGGATGCGCTTGCCGCGTTTGCGGAACAAGCCCTGCTCGTCAGCAAAGGGAGCTTCTTTATCTTCGGCCCCGGCCGGAGGATGTTCACGATCCAGCTGAACCTTGTCGTGTACCTGTGTTTCGGCAGGCAGCAATTCGGTCGTGAAATCAAGCGGAATACGCGCTTCGGTTTTCGCTTGATAAAGCGCAAGCCGTTCGCTCACGAGCCTATCGAATTCCGGAAACCGTCGCCGCAAGTCCTGCACCGACTTGGGTTCAAGAGAGAGCAATTGGCAATCTGTGAATGCCTCAACGGAGGCCGCACGCGGTGAGCCGTTCAAGACCGACAATTCGCCGAAAAAGTCACCCTCGCGATAAAACGCGAGATTGCGTGTTTGTCCGTCGATTCCGGCAAAGGTCCGCGCGCGTCCCTTCTGCATTATGTAAAGAGGACCGGCATCGTCTCCTTCACGGATAATCAGATTGCCTTTTTCGATCGTGACAGGCTTTAACCTGTCGATCATGCCGCGCAAGACGGGCGTTGGAAGCCGGCCGAAGTTGCTGAATTGATAAAGAAAGCTTTGGAGGGCCCGATTGCGGCCAGTCGTCTCGACATATTGCTTCAACTCAGGTACGCGGTGGACGAGTTCGAGAAAGTCATGGCGATCGATCCGCAGAACATCGACCGCTGTGCTACACCGCACGGTGGCATTTCGTGTTCCACCCTCGGCTAACGCAGCCTCTCCAAAGGAATCGCCAGGTTTTAATACCCCCAATGGGATTTCCTCACCATCCGGTTTGATCCTGAGTGCGCGCGCTCGTCCTTTGGTCAAAACATAAAACGAATCCGCCGGAGCACCCTGCTTTACGATCACGTCCCCGAATTCATAGTGCTCTTCCTGCAAGAGCGGCTCAATCGCGGCGAAATGTTCATCGGCGAGAAAACGGAAAACCGATGAACGCCGCAGAATTTCGCTGTCTTGAACTTTCATTCTTTGGCAGGTGCCACGCTGCCAAGCCGCCACTGCGTGTATTTGCTCTTGAGCTCAGAGAAATGCCGGTCGAGCAGTCGCTGATCGATTCGCAATTTAACTGTTGGGTCGTCCGCGTGCGGCTCAATTTTTGCGAGGACACGGCACAGTTCAAATCCGTCACCGCGCGCGATTGGTTCGAGCACGTTCCCCGCGGAAGCGTTTAAGAACCTCTGCTGGACATCCACGGGAAGATCTTCCAAAAGAAACTCGGGACGTCGATAGGGGTAGCGTCCCTCGGCCGCAACTTCCTCCATTGACATCCCGTCTTGTTGCACGCAAAACAGCGCTTCCTTGGCAGCATCGTGGGATTCCAGCTCGATCACTTCGATTTCGAATCGCGTCAGTGGCAATCGTAAAGCCATCAACTCGTGTTGACGCGCCTCAGGAACAAGCAGCCTGTCGCAATGCGTCCGGTATGCTGCCTCCATCGCCAGCATTTCATCCAGCCATTTCGAATCGCGCCCCAGTTTCTCCAGCCAATTGGCCCGTTGTGCCGGTTTAATGCTGTTCCGACCCAAGAATTTTCGCTCTTCGGCGGAAATCGCCTCTGGGGTCGGTTCTTCTCCTGCGCAGCGTGCCGCGAGATGCGCCATTAAATCAGTGGTGATTCGGTCCAAATCTCCGGATAAAATCAATTCCGTCAGAAATGACCGGCGTAGATCGGACGACGCGCACTGATATTCCACTTCATCCGAAACGACGTTTTCGCGGATCGCGGTGGCATAATATTGACGGGTAAAATAGTCGCTGAAGTCATCGAAAGTCAGGCCACGATTGGCCAGCCATGCTTCCGTTTCCTCGGCGGTGATCAAATCGTATTCGTAACGAAAAGCTTCTGCGGCACTAGAAATTGCGGACTCGTCCAAATCTAAATCTAATTCATCCGCGCGTTTTTCCGCTTCGACTTCATCAAGAAATTCTTTCCATTTTACCCCAAGCTCCCCCCTAAAAATGGCTGCATCGATTGCATCACGCGCCGTATATTCCTGTTTTCCGCATGTGCATACTACCAGGTCGAGGCCTGAAACTGACTCCGTGGTCGCCATTAAAGGCGAGCTTTCTACCGCGTTCCGAGAAGAAAGTCGAGTCTCGTCGTTAAATATCGACAATCAATGATTTGACCTGCCGAGACAGCAAACGCACGGTTCGCTTCGCAAATGCCAGTCGCATCACTCCATGCTCTTCTCAGTCACTCAATCGACTACGCGGGAATGTTTCCGCCTTGCAGCCTTGCGCTGGAGCCAGCTCTGCACAATCAGGCCGAATACGTGCGTTCAGCGGACAACTGGATGCTTGGTGCGTTCGTGCTTCCCGTTGAACAATTCGATGCAGCCAGGCAATTGCTTTCCCAGTTTGATCCCTCGCATCTGCTACGCGTCGCCGCACTCGGACCGAAAACGGCGGATGCCGATAGTTTTCTTAATGTGCTGGAGGACACGGACGAGGCAATTCGCGCCTTCGCACGATACGACGTCGATCTCATATCCATCGGTCATCTCGAGATGTTGTTGCCGGACGATGTAGATCTTGCCGTACTTGGAGACGCGCGAGCAATCATCGGTGACTTGCCAGTTTTTTGGGAGGCGCCGCCACACAAAGCGGAGCAGACAATCGCGCTGCTTAGCCAACATAATTCAGATCAGAAGGTGGCAACGTTTGGGTACAAATTGCGCACCGGCGGATTGACGCCAGATGCGTTTCCGACGTCGGCGCAGATCGCTGCCGCCCTCGTGACGCCTGCTACGCATCAGTTGCCGATCAAGTTCACGGCCGGGCTGCATCATCCGATCCGCTGGTTTCGGGATGAAGTGAAAACAAAGATGCATGGATTCGTCAATGTGCTTGGGACCGCGGCGATGTGCGCCGAGTATCAATGGAATGCGAAACAGGCCGCGGCGATGCTGGAGGAAGAAAATCCAGAGTCGTTTTCATTCACTGATGAGTTTTTCGCCTGGCGCGAATGGAAAATCAGCGTCGAACGGTTGCGATACCGCCGGAAATTCGTGGCGTTTAAAATGCCACTCGAATCATTCATCGACGTTCCAGCCGATTCCGATTTTCCGCTGGAGAATCTTCCGTTCGGGGTTTTTCAACCGAAAGAAGGGAACTCGCGCGTGGGAGTCGCGATCGGTGATTTGATTGTTGATCTCTCGATTCTCGAAGAGCTCGGTCATTTCCGGTCACCGGAATTTCAGGAACACCCAGTTTTTTCTGAGGATTCGCTCAATTCGTTTCTCGCCCTTGGCCGACCCGCGTGGCAAAAGACCCGCGAGATTCTTCAACATCTTCTCTCGGCTGAAACGCCAACGCTGCGTGATGAAGTGCGGTTGCGCGACAAAGTCTTTCACGCGCAAAAGGGCGTCACGATGAAACTGCCGGCGCGCATCTGTAATTACACGGATTTTTATTCGTCGTACCATCACGCGCATAACGTCGGCACGATGTTGCGCGGGCCGGAGAACGCTCTTATGCCAAACTGGAAATGGTTGCCCGTCGCTTATCACGGCCGCGCGAGTTCGGTTGTGATCAGCGGAACTGACGTGCGCCGCCCGAGCGGGCAAATCAAACCACCTGATGCTTCAGCGCCCGTTTTCGGGCCGACCAAAAGCCTCGATTACGAATTGGAAATGGCATTCCTGATTGGCCCCGGTAATTCGTTAGGCGAACCGGTGCCGATCGATCGCGCGATCGATCACATATTCGGTCTTGTGCTGATGAACGACTGGAGCGCGCGCGACATTCAAGCATGGGAATACCAGCCGCTTGGCCCGTTCCTGGCCAAGAATTTTTGCACCAGCATTTCCCCTTGGGTGGTCACGCTGGAAGCGCTCGAATCATTCAGGAAATCGTTACCGTCGCAGGACCCTGAGCCACTCCCGTACTTGCGAGCCAAAAATGATTTCACGTTCGACATTTATCTCGAAGCGCGTTTGCAAACGTCGTCAATGGATTCGCCGTCCGTTATCACCCGCACGAATTTCCAAAATCTGTACTGGAGCATTGCGCAGCAACTCGCCCATCACACTGTCAACGGTTGCAACCTTCAGCCCGGCGATTTGCTTGCGAGCGGAACAATCAGTGGATCGAACGAAGAATCGCGCGGCTGCATGTTGGAATTGACCTGGCGCGGCGCGAATCCGTTAAAGCTGCCCAATGGCGAGACCCGCAAATGGCTCGAAGACGGCGATACACTCATCATCACCGGCTGGAGCGAAGGCGACGGCTACCGCGTCGGCTTCGGGGAGGTAAGCGGA
>QHPC01000107.1 GCA_003218915.1 Verrucomicrobiota bacterium | reverse complement strand
CCATTTTTGCCTTATGACATCCTCCAGACCAAAATGGCAAGCCTAAATTCGGCCCACGTTTAATTCCCGGCGCGAACGATATACGACGCGTCCCCAAGGAACCGCCCCAATGTCGGCGGCAAATCACTTGGTGTTTGATGGTCCTTTCGCTCAGTAACGCCTTTTTTGGATCAACAACTCAACACCGAAAAAACAGATGCTCATTTCGCCTGTGTCGACATAGTTGGCGGAATTATGCATTTCAGATTCCTAGCGCTCGCGGCTGCCGGGCTGTTGACGCTCGTTCAAAACACCGCTGCCCAGCCGCAGTTTAAATATCCCGCCGCGCCGACAAGCAATCAGGTCGACGATTACAACGGCGTAAAAGTCGCGGACCCTTCCCGGCCGCTGGAAAATCCCGACTCGCCCGAGTCGCGGACGTGGATCGAAGCGGAAAACAACATCACGTTCGATTTTCTGAAAACGATCCCGGAACGCGACGGAATCAGGAAACGGTTGACTGAGATATGGGATTACGAGCGCTTCGGCGTGCCGTTCAAGGAAGGCGGGCGTTATTTCTTTTCGAAGAACAGCGGTTTGCAAAATCAGAATGTGCTCTATACCACAACGAATTTTTCCGAGACGCCGCGCGAGTTGCTCGATCCAAATTTACTGGCCAAGGACGGCACGATCGCGTTGGGCGGACTTGACGTGACTGACGACGCCAGGCTGATGGCTTATGGCCTCGCCACTGCCGGCTCCGATTGGCAGCAGTGGAAAGTGCGCGATGTGGGGACCGGCAAGGACCGACAAGATCTGCTGGATTGGGTCAAGTTCTCCAACGCGTCGTGGAAAAAAGACGGCAGCGGATTTTTCTACAGTCGTTACGACAAACCTAATGAGAAAAACAAACTTCGCTCTCAGGTTTACAATCACAAACTTTTCTTCCACCAGCTCGGCACGCCACAGTCACACGACAAACTGATCTACGAGCGGCCCGATCAGAAGGAATGGCTTTTCAATGCTGAAGTCACCGACGACGGCCGCTATCTCATCATTTCCGTACAGCGCGGTACGGATCCAAAGAACCGCATCTTTTACAAAAACCTGGCCGATCCGAATTCCAAAGTCGTTGAGCTGTTGGACAAAGCCGATGCCGAATACGATTTCATCGACAACGAAGGGCCTGTGTTTGTCTTTCGGACGAATCTGGGCGCGCCGCTAGGCCGCATCATTTCCATCGACACCAGCAAACCCCTGCCACCGAAGGTTGACCAGCTGGTTCCGGAATCGAAAGATAAACTCGAAGCCGTCAGTTCCGTCGGCGATCGCTTCGTCGCGGTCTGCTTGAAGGACGCGCATAGTGCGGTGAAATTGTTTAAGCGCGACGGATCGGCTGACGGCGAGATCGCGCTGCCAGGACTCGGGACTGCCGCCGGATTCACTGGAAAACACCAAGACCGCGAAACGTTTTACTCGTTCACGAGTTTCACCACGCCCACGGAAATCTTCCGCTACGATTTCGACAAGCGCGCAAGCGATCTGTTGTTTAAACCGAACGTGAGGTTTAGTCCGGACGATTACACGACCGAACAGGTCTTTTACCACAGCGCCGATGGCACGCGCGTGCCGATGTTTATCTCATATAAAAAAGGAATGAAACGAGACGGCAAGACGCCGACTTATCTTTACGGTTACGGCGGCTTCGATATTTCCAGCACACCATCATTCGCGCCGGCGAATCTGGTGTGGATGGAAATGGGCGGCATTTACGCCGTTGCGAACCTGCGCGGCGGCGGCGAATACGGCGAGAACTGGCACGAGGCCGGAATGCTTCACACGAAGCAAAACGTGTTCGATGATTTCATCGCGGCCGCGCACTATTTAATCGATAACAAGTTTACATCGACATCGAAGCTCGCGATTGGCGGTGGCAGCAACGGTGGATTGCTTGTCGGCGCGTGCATGACGCAACGTCCCGATCTTTTCGGCGCGGCTTTACCAAACGTTGGCGTCATGGACATGCTGCGTTTCCAAAAATTTACCATTGGCTGGGCATGGACGTCCGATTACGGGAGTTCCGAGAAGCCGGATGACTTCGCGTATCTCTACGCGTACTCCCCGCTCCATCACATCGCCAAAGGTTGTTGTTACCCGGCGACGTTCATCACGACCGCCGATCACGACGATCGCGTAGTTCCGGCGCACAGCTTCAAATTCGCCGCGACACTCCAGGCAGCGCAAGGCTGCGACAAGCCGGTTTTGATTCGAATCGAAACAAAAGCCGGTCACGGCGCCGGCAAACCGACAACGAAAATTATTGAAGAAACCGTCGACCGCTGGGCCTTCTTCGTTAAAGAACTCGGGATGAAACTTTCGAAGTGACCGACGCTTTAACAGGCCACTTTTCGCGGTGATGATAGTTACACCGCGATCTGGCCGAGAACGGCTCGCAGCTCGTGAAAGTCCACCGGTTTGGTCAGGTGAAAATCGAAACCGGCTTCCTTGCCGCGCTCTATATCGTCCGGCGCTCCAAACCCAGTCAGGGCTACCGCTTTAACGGGTCGTTTTCGTTTGGCCTCGGCGACCAGATCATAACCGCTGCCGTCCGGCAGAGCGATATCGGCCAGCACGACGTCAAGATCTTTTGAACGGATAATCTTTCGCGCACTCTCTGCATCATCAGCCACGGAAATTTCGTGCCCAAAATGGGTGAGCAGATTGGACAAGGCTTGCAGGGTGTCGCCGTGGTCTTCGACCACCAGAATCCGCAAACTCTTACCTGAACTGTATGCGTCTTTTGTTCGATCTTCGCTCATTTTCGCGTTCCCCAGGGCAACCCGTACACCGGAATTGTTGGGCCGTCCAATTTCTCTGAGAAATCGGAGATCGGTTGTCAGACTTCTCGTGGTCGTATGGCTGAGTAAGATCGACAGCTATGGCTGATAAGGACATTGCTGCGTTGAGGGGTGTGCAGCTGCGCGGTACCAGGTTCGTTTACATCGCAGCATTATTCGCCGCGTTGGGTGGGCTCCTGTTCGGCTACGACACAGGTGTTATCTCGGGCGCGCTTATTTTTATCAAGCGTGAGTTTGGCCTCACCACTGCAGCGGAGGAAGTCGTCGTGAGTGGAGTTTTGTTAGGTGCCACAATTGGCGCGATCTTTGGTGGAAAGGCGGCCGATCTGTTCGGTAGACGAAGAGTCTTGCTGGTGACGGCGGCGATCTTCGGCATCGGCGCGCTCGCCAGCGCCGTAGCACCCTCGCCCACAATCCTGATTGTTAGTCGCGTCGTTCTCGGCCTGGCGATTGGCCTCGCCTCAACAAACGTTCCGGTCTATCTGTCCGAAGTCGCGCCTCCGCACGCGCGTGGCTGGGTTGTATCGCTTTTTCAACTCGCCGTCACCGTCGGCATCGTCGTTGCCTATCTGACCGATTACGCTTTTGCCGGCGTAGAGGGCTGGAGATGGATGCTTGGCCTGGCCGTCGCCCCGGCGCTGGTCTTCGGCACCGGCATGTTTTTTCTGCCGGAAACTCCGCGGTGGCTTATTCGTGGCGGTCATCATGAGGTCGCGCATCGGGTTCTCGTGCGGATCCGAGGGCTGTCCGACGTCAACGTCGAGATCGAAGAGATCAAGGCGAGTCTGGCGCAGCAAGCTGAAAGCGGACACTGGACTGATCTGCTGCGTCGGCAAGTCCGGCCAGCTCTCGTGGTTGGACTAGGACTTGCCATATTCCAGCAAATTACCGGCATCAACACAGTGATTTACTATGCGCCGAAAATTCTTCAGTCTGCCGGATTCAATTCCGCTTCCGGCGCAATTCTGGCGACCGTGGGCGTTGGCGTTGTAAATGTTGGCATGACAATCGTGGCGATGTTCCTAGTTGACCGCGCAGGCCGACGACCGCTGCTGCTCGTTGGCATTGCCGGAATGATCATCATGCTCGGCGTGCTCGGTTTGAGTTTCCGGTATCCATCGGGACAACTGGCCTGGATCGCGGTGATTTGCTTGATGGGATACGTCGCCTCATTTGCAATCAGCCTCGGACCGATCTTCTGGCTTTTGATTGCCGAGATTTATCCACTAAAGATTCGCGGCCTTGCGGAGGGCACGGCAGCCACGTTCAATTGGGCTTCGAACTTGGTAGTCTCGCTTACTTTCCTGACATTGATCGAGAAACTTGGAGCGAGCTCAACATTTTTTCTCTATGCGCTCGCTTCGGTGCTGTCGTGGCTTTTTGCCTATTATTTCGTTCCTGAAACGAAGGGGCGTACTTTGGAGCAGATCGAAGCATTTTGGAGGGCAAGGTATCACGCTCACCAAACGGAGAGTGGCACTTTTTAGGTGAGTTCCCCTGTAGCCATGGCCCTGTGGGCCGTCTCCTTGCGTAACAAGCAGCGCGGACTGACCGGCCACAGGTCCGCACACTGGATGGATTCGTCCTACGGCGAACCGGTGGCTTGTATCTTGGCAATTGAACCGCTGTGCTGCAAAAGAGAGCGGCTGCGAGATCTTGCCGGTGGCGGATGCTGACCAAGGGTCAAGCCCGCGTTGTAGTTGGATCGGCAGCCGCGCAGTTATTTCAAACTCGAACAGTTACCGGAGCG
>QHPC01000106.1 GCA_003218915.1 Verrucomicrobiota bacterium | reverse complement strand
TGCGTCGATCATGCGATTGCGAGCAACATGCAGCAGCCATGCTTCCGGTTTTTCAGGAACGCCTTCCGTTGACCATCGTTTCAACGCCGCAACGAACGCGTCGCCAAGCGCCTCTTCCGCGCCGGCGACGTCGCCCGATCGCGCAGCGAGATAAGCGACAAGCCGCCCATATGAATCGCGAACAACGGATTCAATGGCGACGCTCGTCGCGGCTTCGCTCATTTGGGAGGCTTCGAAGTTCCAACCATGAAATGCGATCCCAACAAGGGACGCACTTCGATTGAGGCAAATCCGGCAGCAGGATGGCGCGCAGCCCATTCCAACGCGGCATCGAGATTCGGCACGTCGATGATGCCAAATCCGGCGAGGAACTCTTTTGTTTCGGCATAAGGACCGTCGTGAACTTGCCGTTTTCCGTCGCGGACCGAAACGGTCGTCGCGTTCTGCGGCGAGTCTAATCCGGCGCCGCCGATAAAGATGCCTGCAGCCTGAAGGGCTTCACCGTAAGCCTTCCCGGCGGCCACGGCAGCGGCGTCATTGCGACGGTCGAAGTGTTCCTGTGACTGGTGAACAAGTAATGCGTATTTCATGGTGTTAGTTTCGGTTGTTGTGTTGTTCTTTGTTCCTCAGCGACTTTTCTATGGATTGTCGCCCGCCACTTGTTTGATGGTCGCATTGACACGGTTGAAGAAGTTGGTCGTGGCGATCCAAAGGATCACGGCTGCGAGCGCCTTTTCGTCATAGTGCAAAGTGGCCTCGTTCCAGATCTCTTCCGGCACTGGATCCGACCGGTCGCTAAGCCGTGTAACCGCTTCGGCAAGCGCCAGCGCGGCGCGCTCGGCCTCGGTAAAATAGGGCGCTTCGCGCCAGGCAGCTACAGAAAACAGGCGATCGTCTGTCTCGCCCGCCTTCTTAAGCTCCCGAGAACCCATATCAACGCAGAAGCTGCAGCCATTGATTTGGCTGGCACGCAGGTGGACGAGATCGAGCGCGCGTTGGGACACACCGCTTTTTCTCACAGCTGCCACAAAAGCCATGAAGGGCTGCATTGCCTCAGGAATCAGCATCGCTGGGTTTTTCATTCGTGGTTGTATCGTTTTCATTTTGCTTTCTCTCTTTCTTATTTCGTTTTTGTTTATGATCGGGCCGCAAACCTTCGCGCCCTCACAACGAAGACGTTTGGCACCCGCGTGTTTCGACATTTCACAAAAATTTTCGAGCATCTAGGAGGAGCGGCGGCTTGGGCAGCCGCCGAACCAATTATGACGGCTGGGAAGCCGTCATTCCCTGGATTACGACACTGCGAGCCGCAGCGCCAGCGATGCTACAGCCAGCAAGAGATACGTGCCCGGCCATCGAAGGTGTGAGTACCAACGAGCACGGATTACAACCGTAATGGCACCGACAAAAAACAAGATCAGACCCACGGCGGCCGCAATCCCGATCAGAGGAACGCCAACACCCACTAATAGTCCAAGCGCACCTAAGCCTTTAAGGGCTCCCAAGGGAAATAACCACGAATGCGACCCGCCCCAGCTGGTGACGTTGTCAAGCACCCACTGAGGACGACGAAAATCCACAAAAGCCGCATATGTGTTGGCTGCGGCGGTCAAGAGCGTAACGATAATGAATGCGGTAAACATAGCGGATCACCTCCATAATGAAGACGCGCCGCAACAGCGCATTTCGACATTCGGCGAAAGTTTTTCATCGCTCATCCGATGTGGGACGATCACCGCGACGACCGGTCGCGCCTCGCGCAAAGCGCACGCTCCGATTTACGAATCCCAGCGGGATTCAATCATCTAGCCCAACGTTGACGCGAAGCGGCTACGCTGGGTGATCAATTACCAGTCCACCAACTCTGAAGGAGTTGAATCAATCACCGGGATTCACCATCATGGCACCATGTCTCAATCTCTTGCCAAAATTTTGGTTCATACCGTTTTCTCGACCAAAGACCGTCGCCCGTTTCTACGTGACAAATCATTGCGCGCCGAATTGCATCGCTACCTCGGTGGTATCTTGGCGAATCGCGATTGCCAACCTCTCATCATCGGTGGCGTGGAAGACCACGTTCACCTTCTTTCGACGCTGTCACGCACGTGCGAGGCCGCAGAAATGGTCAAGGAAGTCAAACGTGGCTCCTCTCTGTGGCTGAAAACGAGAAGCGGCAACCTGCGCGATTTCGCATGGCAAAACGGTTATGGAATCTTCTCCGTTGGATTTTCACAGATCGAAGGAGTGAAAAATTACATCGCTGGACAGGAGGAGCATCATCGAAAGATTTCGTTTCAGGACGAGCTCCGGCAATTTTTGCGGAGGTACGAGATTGAATTCGACGAACGGCATGTGTGGGATTGATGCAACTCTTTCAGAGTTGCTGATGGTTCGGACGGTGTACCCAGCGTAGCCCCGAAAGCGGGGCAACGCTGGGCTCAATGCTTAAATCGCTTTGCGATTTCCAAATGGATCACTTACACGCTTCACGCGGCCATTCACGGGTTTCTTCCAGTGATTCGCCGGTTTCCAACAAACTCTTGAGACTGGCGAGAATATGCGGCCATCCGGTCGAGACGGCTTGGATGAACTTCGTCCCTTCTTTCTCCATTTCGTGAATGACCGCGAGCTTGACTGATTTACCTTCCCTCTCGAGCTCGTAAGTCAGGCGCGAATAACCTTCCGCTTTCAATTCAGGCCGAAACTCATTTCGCCATTTCAACACGAGCCGGCGAGGCGGCTCAATTTCGAGAACTTCGCCACTATCAGTAATCATGTCGCCGGGCGCCTTGATCTTCCACGAAGCGCCCGGTTTCCATTCGGATTCCTGAGTTGTGTTGACCCAGAACTTTCTCGTGAACTCCGGTTCGATGAGCGCCTTCCACAATTTCTCAGGCGTGGTGCGAATGTAGGTTACATAAACGAATTGGTCTTTCTTCATAGGATTACTTTGTTTTGGCTTTCTTGGTTTTCTTTTGTTCGAGACCTTTTTTCAGATCGCTCAACGCCTGAAGGCGATGGCGTTCGTATTTGCCAATCCAACGCTCGTAGATCTCATGCAACGGCATCGGATTGAGATAATGCAGCTTCTCGCGCCCGCGCCACACGACGGCGATGAGGTTTGCTTTTTCCAGCAACACCAAATGCTTGGTCACCGCCTGCCGCGTCATCTCCAGGTGCTCGCATAACTCGCTCAACGTCTGCCCATTTTCTTCGCGCAATTCGTCGAGCAATTTTCTGCGACTGGGATCGGCCAGGGCTTTAAAGACTGCATCCATCAGCCATTCATTATGCAACCATTCGGTTGCATGTCAAGCGAGGCATTTCAGCTACATTTGCGTCATGAGCTTTCTGGATCTCGAGCAGCTTCCGTTTGTCGGAATGTCGTATGAACTCCTGGGTGAAAAGCAGGGCGCGCCATTTTCGGCCTACATCGTCAACGCGAAGCCCGGCCAGGGCCCGCCGTTACATACGCATCCATATGTCGAAGTCGCGTTCACGATTGAAGGCCGCGCCTCCATCACCGTCGGAAATGAAACCCGCGAAGTGCAATCCGGCGGCATTGTCGTCATCCCTGCGAACACGCCGCACCGTTTCGTTAACTCGGGGAACACGGTTCTGCGTCAAATTGATATCCACGCCAGCCCACGATTCATTCAGACGAACCTTGCCTGAATATAGACCTGTTGACAGGGCGGCCCGGATTCTGGTTTGACAGACCTTCTTCATTGTAGTATATGGCATTGCAATATATGGCATCGCCAGTTCCAGATCGCGAACTAAAGAAGGGCAGCGCCGAATTGATGATTCTATCACTGCTCGAAGATCGGCCCCGGCACGGATATGAGATCGCGCAGTTGATCGAACTGCGCTCACGCGGCGCGATCCGATTTAATGTCGCTTCCCTTTATCCTTTGCTCTATCGCCTTGAGAAGCGGACTTGGATTCGTGGTCGCTGGAAGCCATCAACCTGATCACCGGGATTCAACATGCCTGATTTCAAGATCGACATCAGGGCGCGCCTGGCCGAACTCGATTTGTCTCCCGTGCGCGAGGCGGAAATCGTTGAAGAACTTTCGCAGCATCTGGAAGACGAATATGAGCGGGCGCTCAACTGCGGTGCCTCGGAAGAGGAGGCACGCCAACAAGTCTTCGATCAGCTCAACGCGCCTGATTTGTTAGGCCGCGAACTGAAACACGTGGAACGTCGCGTTTCGCAAAATCCGGTCACATTGGGAACCGAAGGGAAGACCAATATATTTGCCGATCTCTGGCAGGACTTGCGCTACGGCCTGCGCACGCTCCTAAAAAACCCCGGATTCACGATCGTCGCTGTCATCGCTCTCGCTCTCGGCATCGGCGCGAACAGCGCGATCTTCAGCGTCGTCAACGCTGTCCTGTTGCGGCCGCTCCCCTTCAAAAACCCAGAACAACTGGTGATGGTGTGGGAAAATGCCACGCATCTCGGTTTCCCGAAAAATACTCCGGCGCCGCCTAACTTCATCGACTGGCAGAGACAGAACACCGTCTTCACTGGGATGGCAGCAATGTCCGAACGTAACTTTAATCTGACCGGCGTCGGCGAACCAGAGCGACTCGACGGTCGCCGCGTCTCGGCAAATCTCTTCGACTTGTTAGGCGTTCCGGCGCTGCTGGGACGCACATTCGTGCCGGATGACGACCGCCCTGGCACACACGTCGTTCTCCTGAGCTACTCGCTCTGGCAGCGCCGCTTCGGTTCTGATCCCAGCGTCATCGGACGCGCCATTACATTGAATGGGGAAACCAAC
>QHPC01000015.1 GCA_003218915.1 Verrucomicrobiota bacterium | reverse complement strand
GTTTCCGGATCCGGCCGATCCCGATTACATCTATGCCGAATATCAAGGTGGCGAGATCGGCAGGGTAAATCGCCACACGCACGAAGCTCGCAACATCAAGCCGCGGCCCAATTACAAGGAAAAGCTCAGGTTCAATTGGAACACGCCAATCGCACTCTCGCCTAACGAAAAGGGGACAATTTATATCGGCGCTCAGTTTCTCTTTCGTTCGCGCGATCATGGCCAAACCTGGGAACGAATTTCGCCCGACGTGACAACCAACGATCCGGAGAAACAGAAACAGGAGCGATCGGGCGGCGTCACGGTAGACAATTCCTCGGCCGAAATGCACACCACGATTTACTCGATCAGTGAATCGCCCAAGGACAAATCCCTGATCTGGGTCGGCACGGACGACGGCAAGCTTCAACTCACTCGTGACGGCGGCAAGACATGGACAAATGTTGTCGGCAATGTTCCCGGTTTGCCAAAAAATTCATGGGTTAGCTGGGTGCAGGCGAGCAACTTCAATGCCGGCACCGCTTACGCTGCGTTTGATCGACACACTTTTGGCGACATGGCGCCGTATGTTTTCAAAACAACTGATTACGGTAAGACGTGGACGCCACTTGTAAGCGCTCAGGATGTCAAAGGCGTTCGTGGATACGCTCATGTGATTAAGGAGGATTTGGTTAAGCCGGATCTGCTCTTTCTGGGGACGGAGTTTGGGCTTTGGGTGTCAATTGATGGTGGAAAAAACTGGGCACAATTCAAGGGCAACCATTTTCCAGCGGTTGCCGTTCGAGATCTGGCAATTCAACCGCGCGATAACGATCTGGTTCTTGCAACGCACGGCCGTGGGATCTGGATCATTGACGATATCACTCCGTTGCGCGCGTTGACGCCGGATCTGTTGAAACAAGAGGTCGCGTTCGTCTCAGCGCGTCCCGTGCAACAGCGCATTGAAGGCTCAGGTGGATGGGCCAATGGCGACGCGGTTTTTATTGGTGATAACCCGCCTGACGCTGCCGTGATCAATTATTACCAGCGCGAGCGTCACCTGTTTGGAAAATTGAAGCTGGAAGTTTTGGATTCCTCGGGGCGTGTTGTCGATGAATTGCCGGCCAGCAAACGACCCGGATTGAATCGCGTGACTTGGACGATGCGGGTAAAGCCGCCGCGCGTGCCACCAGCTGCGCAGATAGCCTTTGCCGGAGTGCGAGGTCCACGGCTGGTGCCAGGCGTGTACACTGTGCGCCTGACCAAGGCCGGCAAAGTTTCGGAAGCGAAGTTAACAGTTGGTCTCGATCGCCGGGCCAAATTCAACACTGCGGATCGCAAGGCACAGTTTGACGCTGCGATGAAGGTCCATGGGCTTTTTGACGAAGAAAGTGCGCTGATGAGCCGGATTATTGCTTTGCGCAAAGCGTTGGCGCAGAGCGGGGGAACGTTACCTGAAGGCGACGCGCTTCACAAGAACATCTCCGATTTCGACGGGAAAGTTGATGCTGTCCGCAAAAAAATTGTCGCCACGACCGAGGGAGGCGCGATTACCGGCGAGGAACGATTGCGAGAGCACACCGACCAGCTTTACGGGGCGGTTCTCAGTTACGAAGGAAAACCTGGCAGCTACCAGATTGCATACATCGATGCGCTCAAGCGGGAATTAAGTGACGTAACAAAAGAGTTCGATCAATTGCTCGCCAAGGATTTGCCCACCTTAAATGAATCGCTGAAAGCCAAGGGACAGGAGCCAATTCCAGCGCCGTCACCCAGTGTTGGCGCGACCGATGTTACGCATGGTTCGGGGAGCACGATGGGCGCAAGCGCAGCACTTCCACCCGATTTCCGCATTTCTTACTAGGGCAGGGATTCCCGCAATCCCTGCGCTTCAAAGACGCTTTTTGAGAAAGGCCCGACCTGATGCGGACTTGAGATAGCGTTCGAACTTCCTGGCTCGGTCTCGGTCTGAGAATGCAACATACGTCTTGATTTGCCACGGCTTCGATTTTGCGGTGTGCGGCACCTCGCCGTTGTTATGACGCGCTAATCGTGCGCGAAGATCAGATGCACAGCCCATGTAAAAACGGTTTGGGTCGGCCACACTTTGTAAAACGTAAACGTATGTGAAGGTTCTCATCTCTTGGGTGGCATGCCGAGTCGAAGCTCGCTGCGAACGTATGGCAAGTTAAAAACAGGCCCGCCTTCGCCGAGGCTTCGGCGCGACAGTATTTCGCTCTCCTCTACGACGCGAGCGAAGACTGGAGGTAAGGGGATTCGAACCCCTGGCCTTCTCATTGCGAACGAGACGCTCTACCAGCTGAGCTATACCCCCGTTTGGGCGAACGAAGATTAGCACGCTTCATGGATTTTTCATCAAGCGAAAGCGGCTTGGATCCTTCTGTCCGAAATTCTCGTGCCGCGCCCGCATCGACCTTGATCATACCAGCGACGCGAAAGAACGATTGCAGCGGACGCTTTCGCGTTTAAGGTGCGCTCTCCAATTCTAAATATGTTCCAGACGTTTCTTGCTCAGGCGCAAAGCGCGGCTCCTCAACAGGTGCCGGGCGGCGGCATTGGTTCATTTTTCGTGCCGCTGATTTTCATCTTCATCATCATGTACTTTGTGATGATCCGGCCGCAGAAAAAGCGGCAGCAACAGCAGCAGCAATTAATCACAAGTTTGAAAACCGGGGACCGGGTCGTGACCAATGCCGGCATTCACGGCTTAATCTCGAATGTGAAGGAGAATACCGTGGTGGTAAAAGTTGCCGACAACGTGAAAATCGAGATGGAGAAATCGGCCATCGCGACGGTGCTGAAAGAAAGTTAATTTATTAAACCGCTAAATCGTTAAATCGGAATGACCCCTGGGATTACATTTGTCGTCGGACTAACCATGCTCGTCCTTTTCGGGTGGTATTTTGCCACCGATCAAGGGTTGCGGAAACGGCTGCTCGCTACCGGGCTGATGCTGGTGCTCGTCGTCTTTAGCATCGCCACGATCTGGCCGCCCCAGAAGAAGATCGCGCTCGGTCTCGACATCCAGGGTGGCACATCCTTCCTCATCCGACTGAAGGGCGGCGACAAAGAAGTGACCAAGGGCATGCTGGACCAGGCAGTCGAGGTGATTCGGAAGCGTATTGATGTTTTTGGAGTCAGCGAACCGATAATCAGTCCGGTCGGGAGCGATCGGATTCTGGTCCAGATACCAGGTCTGGATACCGCCAAGATTCAGGAAGCACGCGATCAACTGTCCCGGGTAGCGAAGCTGGAGTTCCGCATGGTTTATCCGGATAACGGCGAGCGATTACGCGAAATCGACCAGGGGAAACAGGTAATTCCCCCAGAGTTTCGAATTGAGACCTACAAACAACAACACACGGCCGAGGGGGAAAAACCGGTCGAAGAACGGTTGCTGGTAAAAAAGAAAGCTGACCTGGCCGGCGATCGAGTTTCGAACGCGGGCGCCTCTTATGAGCGAGACGGTTGGGTAGTTCATTTGCGGTTCGATAGCGAAGGTGCCAAGCAGTTCGGCAACATTACAGCCGCAAACGTTCATCATCGCTTCGCGATTGTGCTTGATGGGCTCATCCAATCTGCGCCTGTGATTCAGGACGCCATTTATGGCGGCGACGCCCAAATCACTGGAAGATTTACCGAGGAAGAAGCGCGGGGTCTGGCGAGCGTGTTGCAGAACCCACTGCAAACGCCTGTGAGCATCGAGGAAGAGCGGAGCATCTCGCCTACGCTGGGAGCAGACTCCATTCGCGCCAGCATTCTCGCTGGTTTGGTCGGCCTGATCATCACGCTCGTGTGCGTGGGCATCTATTACAAAATTCCCGGTCTCATCGCAAATCTGGCCCTGATTATCAATCTGATTTTGCTCGTTGGCGCGCTAACGATGTTTCATTTCGTTCTTACGTTGCCAGGCATTGCCGGCATTATTTTGACGATTGGACTTTCCGTGGACGCGAACGTCCTCATTTACGAGCGGTTGCGCGAGGAAATGGCTCTCGGAAAATCGCTCAAGGTAGCGCTCAACACTGCTTATGAGAAAGCGTTCAGTTCGATCTTTGACGCAAACGTTACCACGCTAATCACTGCGATTATTCTGTTCTGGCAGGCGCGAGGACCTGTAAGGGGCTTTGCGGTTTCGCTCACGTTCGGTATTTTCGCATCGCTTTTTACAGCGCTCATCGTGGGCCGCAACGCGCTCGGCTGGCTGGTCGATACAGGCCGGCTCAAACGCATCTCGATGCTGCACTTGATTTCAGCGCAAAACATCAATTTCCTCGGCAAAGGCTTTATCGCGTGTATGTGCTCGCTTGCGCTGCTGATCGCCGGCGCCGGCGCCTTTTACCTCCGGGGCGAACGAAATTTTGGCGTGGATTTTCGCGGTGGCGATATGATCACACTGAGCGCGCCTGGCAAGATTGATATCGGGCAGGTTCGCCACGCTCTACAGCCACTCGGATTTGCCGATGCGTCAATTCAGGAGTCCACGCAAGCCGGCAAGGGCTACATCACCATCCGCACGCCGTTGAACACCAGCGACAAGGTAGAAAAGCAAATCATGCAGACGCTTCCAACCGCTGGTTTTAAGGTGGAAGGCTCCGAACGCGTCGGTGCGCTCGTAGGCGGCGAGCTGGCAAAAAGCTCGTTGATCGCGCTCGGTCTCGGCATTCTTGGAATTTTGATTTTCGTGCCGTTCCGCTTCGAACTTGCTTTTGCCGTGGGAGCCATTGTCGCGCTGTTGCACGACGTCCTCATGACGGTTGGCGTGTTCTCGCTTCTCGGCCGCGAACTTACGCTGACGATGATTGGCGCAGTGCTGACCATCGCCGGCTATTCCATTAACGATACCATCGTCGTTTACGACCGAATCCGGGAGGGTCTGGCCAGCGGGAGACGCGGGACCATCGGCGAAATCATGAACTCGAGCATTAACCAGACGCTGAGCCGAACCATTCTTACAAGCACTGTGACGCTCGTTCCGATCCTATGCCTGTTTTTCTTTGGCGGCGCGGTCCTGCGGGATTTCTCGCTGGCAATCATCATTGGCGTAATTGTCGGTACTTACTCCTCCATTTTTATCGCCTCGCCCATCGTGCTGTGGTGGACGCGCGCCCGCGGCGGTGGCGCGACGGCCCTGCGGCGGGAGATCACCCAAAAAGCGACAGCGGCCAATCCTCTTGCCCAGCGCTGAGCCTCTTTTGAAGTCCCAGCCCCCATCCCTACTGCCGGGTCTGGGCACTCGGAGCGAGCGCAGCAGTCGCTTTTTCGAGCAGATTTGACGGCGCTGCCCGGCCCGAGTAGGCTCCCGCTCGCTAAATTAGGAGCCTATCGCTAAAGTCAGGAGTGATTATTGATGCCAGAAGTGATCGTTCGCAAAGGTGAGCCCGTCGATCGCGCGTTGAAGCGGCTGAAGAACAAGCTGGATGCCGAGGGCATTCTCGAGGAGGTCCGCCGTTTGCGTGCCTTCGAGACGCCTTCGCAAAAGCACCGCCGCAAAGCGAAAGCCAACGCCAAGCGAGGCCGAACCAAGTTCCGATTCAATCCCTCGTAAGCCACAGTAAAAAGTTAAAATGTTACGGAGGTAAAAGGGTGACCCGACGAAGCGGTGTTCGTTGTGGCGATTTACCTGTTTTAACTCTTCTTGGCAGACTCTCCGGCAAAGAATGCGCCGATTGCCTTTACCAGGCCGTCGATGTCGTGTCGCCTGGCTTCGACGTCGATCTTCAAACCATTGTCGCGCGCAGTTTGCGACGTGATTGGACCAATGCTGGCAACTTGCATTCCTTTTGGCCAGGGTAGCCCAAGGGCGAGAAAATTTTCCACGGTCGAAGAACTGGTGAACGTAATTAAATCGGCTCCGTCCTTCGCCAGTTGCCCGCGTGCGCCGCTTGTGTCGCGCGTCTCGGGCACGGTCCGATAAGCGAATGCTTCGTCCACGATCGCTCCCAAGCCCAAAAGCTCTTTCGGGAGCACGTCCCGCGTTTTTTCTGCGCGCACCAACAGAATCTTCAAATTTTCAATGCTTCCCTGATTTTTGAACTCCCGCACCACCTCCTCGGCCACGAATTCTTTGGGCTGAAGATCGACGTGGAGATGAAAGTCTTTCACCCGTTGTCCGGTGGCCGGACCGATGGCAGCAATCCGGGCGCCGCCGATCTCGCGCGCGTCATCGTATAGCTTGAAGAAAATATCGAAAAACGCGTCGACACCGTTTGCGCTGGTGAAAACGATCCAGTCGTAAATGTGCGCGTCCTGAACAAGTTCTGCGAATTCGCGTAAATCGCTCGGCGGCTCGATTCGAATAGTGGGCAGTTCAATAACGTGAGCACCCAGCGCCCGCAGTTTGCTGCTTAACACGCTGGCTTGTTTTCTTGTTCGCGTAACGACAATTCTTTTCCCAAGTAGGGGCCGCGTTTCGTACCAATTGAGCTTGTCTCGCAACGCGACAACGTCTCCAAATACTGCTACCGCAGGTGCCGCAAAATCATTCGCGACCGCCTTTTGAGCAATATCTGCCAGTGTGCCGGTAAGCGTTTCTTGCTGGCCGGTAGTCGCCCAGCGAATCAATGCCACTGGCAAATCGCCGCGCACACCGTGCTTCGTCATTTCGCTCGTGATCGATCCCAGGCGTTCCACGCCCATCAACATGACCTGGGTCCCGCCAAGTTTCGCCAGCGCCGCGTAATCGATTACACTTTCTGTCTTCGCCGGATCTTCGTGTCCCGTAAAGATCGTGACGTGCGAATTGTGCCCGCGGTGCGTCACGGGAATGCCGGCATAGGCCGGCCCCGCGATGGACGACGTGACTCCGGGCACAATTTCGAATGCAATACCTGCATCGGCGATCATCTGTGCCTCCTCAGCGCCTCGACCAAACACGAATGGGTCCCCGCCCTTCAACCGAACAACCTGCTTTCCTTCGCGCGCTTTCTCGATCAGCAACGCATTAATTTCATTCTGGCTGATTCCCGATTCGCCAGCCGTTTTACCAACGTAAATAATTTCAGCGTCGTCCCGCGCCCAGCCGAGCGTTTCAGGATTCGCCAGATGATCGTAACCGATCACATCCGCCTTCTCGATACACTCCTTGGCACGCAATGTTACCAAACCGAGGTCGCCCGGTCCGGCGCCCACCAGATAAACTGTTCCGCTGCCACTCTTACTCGTACTCACGCTCGTAATACGTTCAGCAATTGCAA
This sequence comes from Verrucomicrobiota bacterium, assembly GCA_003218915.1. GTDB lineage: Bacteria > Verrucomicrobiota > Verrucomicrobiia > Chthoniobacterales > UBA10450 > Udaeobacter. The sequence continues at coordinate 10,893 of QHPC01000015.1, read as the reverse complement.
CGCTAAAGGCTCGCCATCACCGGAGCTGCCTTCCACTTCAGCTTCCTGGGGTGCTGCTGATCCGTCAGCAAATAATTGCCCCCTTAGTTTCATCGTGTCGTTGTTGATTGTCGCCAGCACACCTACCGGACAATTGCAGTCGCCCTGCAGCAAACGCAGAAACTCTCGTTCTGCCCGCAAACAAAGCAACGTTTTGAGATCGTTCACGAGATCGGCGATCGCCTTCATGCTTTCATCGTTATCACGAACCTGAAGCGCAATGATCGCCTGACCCCCCGCAGGCAAAAAACTCTCGCGTGGAAGGATTTCAATGAAAAACTGCCTGTCTTCGAAGCTGATTTGGTCATGCGTTACCTGCAGGCCGAGGCGCTCAAGTCCCGCGTAAGCGAGGACGATTGCCTCCCAATCGTTGTTTGCCAATTTGCGCAGCCGTGTCGGAACATTCCCGCGAAGATCGACAACTTTGAGATCTGCGCGTTTCCAAATGAACTGGCGCTTTCTTCTCACACTACCGGTGGCGATGACCGCACCCTTTGACAGCGAAGCAAAACCGCTCGGATGTTTCGAAACCATCACATCATCCACCGGAGCACGAGGAAGAACGGCGGCAATTTCTGCGCCTGGGTTCATTTCACTCGGAAGATCTTTTGCGCTGTGAACCGCAAGATCGATATCTCGGGCGAGAAGCGCTCGCTCGATCTCCGCCGTGAACAATCCCTTGCGACCAGCCTGACGCTCGAGCCATCTGGCTTTATCGCCTTGCGTGGCGATGATTCTCGTCTCGATTCCCGTGTCCGGTCGCGCCGCTTGAATTGCTTTTTCAACCAATCGGGCTTGCGCACGTGCCAGCTCGCTGCCGCGCGTACCCAGGATGATTTTTTTTGTCATCGCAGGAAGGTAGCCCGCGATAAAGGGCAGGGGAAGCTGTCGGCGTCCCTACAGCTGCGTTGCGCGCAGCGAACTGTCGGCGACCGGCGGATGCCCTGTGATTCGCGAAGCGGGACTTAGTTCCCTCGAAATTTTCTCAAGGAAATCCGCGACATGTTCGGCGATGATCGCTTCGGCAGACGCTATTTGCTGACAGCGCACGGCAAGCGACTGCTCCGCGACGGACCGCAACGCATCGATGTCGTAAAGATACACACCCTCCATTTCGTTCACGGCAGGGTCGACGTCGCGCGGAACGGCGATATCGATGATGAAAAGGGGCCGATCAATGCGATTGGCCAACACGGGTCCCAGATCTGTCGGAGTCAGTAACGGAGCTTCCGAAGAAGTGGATGTAATCAGGATATCGATCTCGCAGCATTGCTGTGGCCACCGATCGAATCGGACGGTCTGACCACTCACTCGTTGTGCCAACTCCTGGGCGCGTTCATTTGAACGATTGCTCACTCGCAAATCGGTCACCCCTCGGGAAACCAGCGCGCGCGCCGTGCGCTCGCTCGTTTCGCCGGCTCCCAAGACCAAAACACTGCAATTGCCAAGTTCACCAAAAATTTTCTGAGCCAGATCGACCGCGACAGAGCCGACCGATACCGAACCACGGGTGATTTCTGTGTGTGTGCGGACTTGTTTCGCAGCACGAAAGGCTCGTTGAAACAGCCGGTGAAGGAACGGCCCAACCGCACCAGATGTGCGCGCGGATTGATAAGCTTTTTTTGTCTGACCAAGAATCTCTGTCTCGCCTACGACCATCGAATCGAGTCCGGAAGCGACCCGGAACAGATGTTGTACACACTTTTCAGCTTCGTAACGGTAAAATGGCAACGCTTCGCTGTGGCCACGTTCACTGACCTCACTGTTTTGCAATAAGCAATGAGCAATTTCATCAGTCGACACACGCTTCTCTGACGCGCCATACACTTCCACGCGGTTACACGTAGCGAGCACCAACGCTTCCGCACAACCCGCCTCACGAAGGGTAGATTGAGCCCCGGCGCCACCGGCAAAACGTTCTCGCGTTTCGACGTTGGCAGTGTGATGACTCAGGCCGACGCAGAAAAGGTTCATTGGACCGAGTGTGTTTGCGCCGAGAACGTGATTCCCCAGAGAAGAGTCAGAGCCGCGCTGAATCCGATAATGCAAAGCGCCGCAACTCGCTTTGGCGCGATTCGACGAAAATACCGGCCTTGCAAAATAGCCGCGTAGAGCAACCAAACACAAACGGCAGCCACGACTTGCACGCGCGGCAATGGTCGGCCGATGAAAAAGCCACTGGCAATCCCGATTGTATACAGGATGAAACCCCACCAAAGCAGGCGTGTGATTGCCGCAAAGAGATCGCTCAGTGGCGGCAGATGATAAAAGATTGAGCGCAGTTGATGTGTCTTGAGCTGGCGCTCCTGTACGAGGTACATCACCCCCGCTATGCAGGCGAGTGCGAACACGCCATAGGCGACTAGCGAAACCGACGCATGAAATTCCAGCGAAGGATTGGCGGGCAGCTTTACCGGATGACGAACATCGATTGGCGCAATCAGCGCGAAGCCTTGCAGCAGCACCACCAGCGGCGCAGTGAACGCACCCATAAGTGAGAGACGGTAGGCCGGGCCGACCAGCATGTAGATCAGCGCTACTGACCAGGCCAGGAAGATAAAGACCTCAAATAAGTTGGTCAGTGGACAACGTCCCACCGCATGACCGCGGATCGATAAAAACGCAGTTTGAAAAACAAAGCCAAGTCCAATCGCCAGAAAATTAAATCTTCCTGGCCGAAAAACGCCGGCGCGCAGGGCGACCCCGGAGCGCACAACTGCGGCGAGGAAACAGATTGTCGAAATGATTAGAAGATCTCGATCCACCAAAGACTATTGTAGAGTCGCTTGCGCTCATGGCAAAGCAGCTTGTATTCCGTCAGCATGGCGGTCAATTCTGTGTCATGGCGTGCAAGAAGCTAACAACCTTCGCAGCTGCCATCCTGGCTTTGCTATTCAGCGAATCGTACTGCGTCGCCGGTGATGCAATCTTTTCAAGCGACGGTGGACGAGTTTACCTAATCAGCGACATCGAGTCCAAACCAGCTATAGAAGAAATCGATCTGAACAAGAAGACGACTCGGAAAATCCTGTTGACGCAGCTTGAGGCTTCCGACTCGCTTCGCGGAATCACCTGTACGAACAAAAATCGCTTCTTTTGTACGACGGCCAAAGCCCTCTGGTCCCTTGAACCACAATCTGGGCGGTTGACCAAAATACGCGATGCTCCAAATGAAGTCAGCTTCTGGCGAATTGCGTACGATCCGAAGACGCAGCGTGTTTTTGTGACAACGGACGACCGGGAACAGCCAGTATTCACATTCAAGGATCCCGGGGAGTGGATTCCCGTGCGCATGCGACGCCATCCTTATCCTTCGTGCTTAGCTTTTGCTGCCACTGGTGAATTATTCTTCGCGGCATACGGTGATTTGTGGTGTGGCGAAATCCAAGCCGATAAGGTTGACGACCAGGATTACTTTTCGATAGCGGCTTACCGGTATGCTCCGCTTGCGACGCTTGAAACGCAGAATACGACGCCAGCCGAGATCGGTGTTGCTGATATTGGTGTCAATCGGGACACCGTGCACCTGCAGTTGTCACGAATGGGCGGCTCCGGCGACGGATGGTTTGCGCGACTCCAGCGACCCAAAGTTAAGCGTGATACAGAAGGCGAGATGGAGCTGTCTTACGAGCCAAAAGAGCGCCTTCCTATTTACCTGACATCGTTGCGGTCTCTGGAAATCCTCGGGGAAGATTCTCACGCCGGGTACATTTGCGTTTCGTCGGACGAAACGCGAGTTCACTACGTTTTACACGACAAACATTGGTTAGTCACAAATGGCAAGACCGAAGAATTGCATCTGCACAAACAATAACTCATTGGTTCGTCGCCATTGACGGTTTCTTGTCAGGCCGCTAGCGTCGCGCCGATGGCCTCCGATGTAGTCGAGAAATTGCGTGCCGGTGTGCGAGACGTTCCCGATTTTCCGAAAAAGGGAATCGTCTTCAAAGATATTACACCGATCTTGAGCGATCCCTCTTTGTTCCGGGCGTCCATTGATCTGTTTTTGGAGCGCTGCCGCGGGAGAAAAATCGATAAGATCGTTGGGATCGATGCGCGTGGGTTCCTCTTTGGATCAACGGTCGCCTACGAGCTCGGTGTCGGTTTCGTTCCGATTCGAAAGCGTGGCAAGCTCCCTTTCCAGACTGAGATCGCCAGCTATTCGCTCGAGTACGGCGAGGCGGAAATGGAGATGCACATCGATGCCATTCACGCAGGCGAACAAGTCGTGCTGGTAGATGATTTGCTGGCGACGGGCGGAACTTCCGCTGCTGCGGCTGTCCTCATTCGCAAAGCCGGCGGAAAGCTCCTTGAAGCACAGTTTCTGATTGAGTTGGAATTTCTTCATGGCCGTAAGCAACTTGAGCCGACACCAGTCACTTCGTTTCTGAAATACTGAACCTCGGCAAGGCGTAATGTCCTGCCGCCAGACAGGCCGATCGCCCTTTTTCATCCGAGATGAGATTTTGGATTTTGACGATCCAATTTTAGATTGAACAGGAATCCGAATTTGCGATGAGAACGTCCCATCATCTGGAGCAAGTTCTGGCGCACGCCGCAAGCAGCCTTGCTGCGACGGGTACCCGACGTCCCACCGAAGTCCTCCCGCTTTACAAGAAGTTTCTTAAGGTGGAGGAGCATCGGTTGCGTCTGAAGCACCAGGCGGGTGGGGGTGGCCGCGAAATCTGCGCCCGACGCGCTGAGCTGATTGATGTTTTATTGCAATATGTTTTCGGCGCCGCTGCGACCGCTGCTCGCAGAAACGGGGCTGCCAAAGTCCCACTTGCCTTGGTCGCTCTTGGTGGATACGGCCGGGGCGAACTCAACCCGTTTAGTGACATCGACGTGATGCTTTTGCATCATCAGGGGAGGAAGGAGATTTCGCCGCATTTGGAGGAGATGGTGGAGCAAGTTCTCTATCTTCTATGGGACAGCGGCTTCAAAGTTGGACACTCCACGCGCTCGATCAAAGAAGCGGTCGCTCAGGCCAATCAAGACATGCGCACAAAGACTGCCATGCTGGAATCGCGGTTTCTTGCGGGCGAAGCGGAGCTGGCACGAGAATTTCGACGGCAATTTCGTTCAAAGTGCGTCAACGGATATGAACGCGAATACGTGGAACTGAGGATGCAGGACCAGGTCGCCCGGCATAAAAAATTCGGCGACAGCGTCTATCTGCAGGAGCCGAACCTGAAGAGCGGATGCGGAGGACTGCGCGATTATCAAAATCTCCTTTGGATGACCTATTTCAAAGAAGGTTCATTGAGCACAAACCAGCTTGTGGGGAAAGACTGGTTGAGTGAAAGCGATCAGCGTCGAATAGAAAAGGCGTACGATTTTCTCCTGCGCTTGCGTACCGCCTTGCACTACGCGACGGGACGCGCGACCGACATACTTCACATTAACTTGCAGGAAGAGATCGCCAAACGGCTCGATTATTCTTCTGGCAACGGCCAACTCCGCAGTGAGGCGCTCATGCGGGACTATTACGACCACACACGAAACATCTTCCGGGTCACGGAACGCATTACGGAGCAGTTTGTCAGCGGATATGTCACAAGCAAGACCCGTTCTCTGTTCAGTTTTCTTCCCCTGATGCGAGCGGACAAGACTCCCGTGGGAGATTTCTTCTTTGTTCGCAACAAGCAATTGCACCCGGCGCGGCGTGATCTTTTTCGCAAGGACCCCGAGCAAATGATGCGAGCGTTTCAGTTTGCCCAGGAACGCGGCCTCGATCTGAGCCCGGAGTTGGAGGATCTGTTGAGCAGAAGCCTCGGAGAGGTTACCCGCACATATCAGTATGCACGCGGACCGCGCGCGATCTTTAAAGAGATTCTATCACAAAAAGGGAGAGTGGGTCGGATCCTCCGAATGATGCATCGGGTCGATTTTCTTGGGCGCTACATTCCGGAATTCGGACAGCTTACATGTCTGGTACAGCATGAGTTTCTGCATCGTTACACGGCTGACGAGCACACATTGGTGTGCATCGATAAACTTGATGCTCTGGCGCAGACGAATGACCCGAAGCTGATCGCTTATCGCAAGATCTTTGAGCAACTGGAAGATCCATTCGTTCTCTATCTCGCGCTCCTTTTACACGATAGCGGTAAAGCCGTTGGGGCGCGGCCACACTCTGAAGCAAGCGCGCTCTTCGCCCAGCGTGTCGCTGCGCGCCTGCAGTTATCGTCCGAGCAGCGAAAGGCACTCATTCTGCTCGTGGATCATCACCTCACGCTTTCGCAGATTGCGCAGCAAAGAAATCTTGATGATCCGGCGACCGTGACAGACTTCGCCCACATTGTGAAGCATCAGAAAAATCTAAGTGCGCTGATGCTTCTTACCCTGGCCGATGGCCAGGGTGCCAGTGCTGAGGCGTGGTCGGATTGGAAAGAATCCCTGGTATGGGAGTTATTTCACGAGACCTCTCGGTTCCTGGCGGATCAAAAGTCGTACTTCGAGGAAACGAAGGTCGAGCGCGAGAGCTTGCAAGCCTCGGTGACCGCAAAACTTTCCGCAGACTTTGCAGGCGAGATTGAAGCGCACTTTGAGTTCATGCCTGACAATTACTTTCGCGCCAGCGACGTCCCCGAGATTGTCGAACACCTGAAACTGTTCCGGTCTTTTCTGGAGAATGTCTCCAGTCCCCCACAGGGCGGATTCGCAGCGCCGAACCAGGGAGAGTCTCCGCTTCGCCCGGCGATCCAATGGAAAGCCGTTCCAGAACAGGGGCACAGCGTTGTCACTTTTTGCACGTGGGAGCGTCAAAGGTTATTGGCAAAAGTGGCCGGCTCATTTTCGGTTGTGCCTTTAAATATTTTGGGCGCTGATATTTTTCCCAGGGGAGACAACGTCGTGCTGGGCGTTTTTCGAGTGTGCGACACCAAAGGCCGCGCTGTCACTCACCAACGCGATTCCGCACTGGTTGAGCAAACTTTGCGGCAAGCGCTCGAAGACGAGAGTTTTCATTTCTTTCCGTTGATCGAAAGGGCCAGGCGCCAAAGCCATCGTCTTACGACGGGAATTGAATTTCCAACGCGGATTTCAATCGATAACAAAACGCATCCGGTTTATGCGCTTATTGAGATTCAGGCACCGGACCGGATCGGCTTGCTTTACGATGTCTTGTCCTGCCTTGACCGCGAAAATCTTTTGGTCACGCTTTCTCGCATCAACACGCAGGCTGGCGCGGCCATTGATACTTTATATGTCGTTGACCGTTCCACACGTGGCAAGATCACCGATATCCATCGCATCAGGGCGATCCAGCAGCGTCTTCAAAATGCAATTTTGAGTGGAGGCGCTGCGAAATCAAAGTAGTAAGAAGCGCCCCAGCTCCGCTTTCTTGATCCTATGAACGCTCTAATTCTCGCGGCCGGATACGCAACACGCCTTTATCCACTGACACTCAACAGAGCGAAGCCGTTGCTCGTCGTGGGTGGTAAGCCGATTATCGAATGGGTGGTAGACAACCTTCAGGGTGTTCCCGATCTGGAAACGATTTATGTGGTGACAAATGACAAGTTCGCGGCGGACTTTCAGGCTTGGAGCGAGGGCTATCAAAATCGACATCCGCAATTCAAATTCAAAATCGTCAACGATGGCTCCAAGAGCGACGACGATAAACTGGGCGCAATTGGAGATATCAATTTTGTTGTCACGCGCGAGAACCTGAGCCAAAGCAGCCTGCTGATTGTTGCCGGCGACAACTTATTTACTGAATCGCTTCAGGGATTTGTAGTTTGCGCCAAAGGAAGCGAAGCAACGGTGGGTGTCTATGATGTTGGCGATCGTGAAGCGATCAAAAAATACGGCAATGTATTAATCGACGAGGATGGAATCATCACTCACCTGGAAGAGAAACCACAGAAACCGCGGGGAACCCTTGCCGCCATCGCGCTATACTATTACTCCCCTGCGGTTCTCTCGCTTCTAACAACCTACCTTGCAGCTGGCAATAACGCCGATCAGCCGGGCCGTTTTGTGCAGTGGCTCTACACGCGTAAACCAGTAAAGACGTACCAAATCAAAGGGAAATGGCTTGATATCGGAAGCAAGGAAACGCTCGAAAAAGCGGACGCGATTCTGGCTTCGCCAAGTTGAACGGTTAAATCGTTGAATCGGTCGAATCGCTTAAACCGGTGCAACGGTTAACGAATCACGCTCTTTACTTCAGCCGTCCTTCGTCAAACTCGATCAGATCGAAATAAGTCCGAATATCCTTGCGTCCTTCGCCACCGGCTTCCTTCAGAAAGTGGAGAAAGCGCGCTTTTTTTGCGGCAGTGTCTGGATGCCGTGAAATCATCGCCTGGTTCCACTGTTCAATTATTTCGGGAGAATGCCGCGTACCGTTTGTCTGCACCCAATTGAGAATTGCGTCATCCTCGTCAACCCTGTTGACGATTTCTTCAAACGCGTCGCCGTCAATTTTTAAAAAAGCCAGCAGATGCTTGTCAAACCCGACGGTTTTATAGTTGTAGCCGTTGAGCAGGCCTTTGCGATGAAGCCTGGCCTTGTCGATCAAACGCGGCAGATGCACATAGCCGCCAAGTTTCTCGTACGGACTGCGCGGATGCAGTCTTTGCATGGAGAAAATGTATACTAAGTCGCGGGCAAAGGTCGCTGGGCGACCGGCGAAAAATCGCTCTCCGGGACGCGCTCGACGTCCGGTTTCTGTTCCTGCAGCAATTCTCCCTGCATCAGATCCGCGCGACCGATGACGAGCTGACCGGAGAACATGCCGCCTTTTTCAACGGTAATCGCCCTCGCTGTGACATCGCCTTCAAGCGCGCCTTTTTTTTGAATCGTCACGGTTTGGGCGATGATCTCTCCCGACATTCTACCTTTGATCTCGATGTTTTCCGCCTTGAGCCTGCGAAAGCAGTGAATGTCAGCTTTGCGCTCGACGATGACACGTCGCGCACTGATCCGTCCCGGAATTTTGCCTGCAAAGTTAATCGTGGCGGTATCGTCGCAATGCAGATTGCCTCTAAGTCTGCCCTCGATTAAGGCGGACCGGCAAATCACGCTGCTGCTGCCCAGATCGCCTTTACCCGTCAGATGGACGTCTCCGCGCGTTCGAATCGTGCGGCTGAAACCGCTGGTGACTTTGTAGTCGCGCAGATCAATGTGTGCGCTGCATGCCGGGCAGATTGTCGAAGTAGCCGTACCACAGACCTGCTGCTTCCGCTTGCATTCGAAACACTCGATAACAGAGCTGCGCTGCCGCTTCCAAAAATCCTCAAATTTGCCAAGGATAGAGGAGCTGGCTGGCGCAGCAGGTGCTTCCTCGCGGACCCGCAGCTTTAGGCCGGGTTTTGGCGCAAACGGAGAAAAATAGCGGCCACACTGGCGACAGATCGAACTCTTCGCCGCTGCGTACTCCATCTGCTTGAAGCCACAGTGTGGACATTCCACACTGACTTTTGCAGGCGACGGACTGGCCACCGGACGCTAACCCCTGGATTCCTTTATTAGCGCCCTCCAAACGCTGCCTTGATTGGCTCGCTGGATCGCACAACTTCTGGGCGAACCGGGGCCGACTTCGCGGAAACCGTTCCGCTGGTGACTTCGGATTTGCCGATAAAAGTTGCTCCCTCTTCAATGACAAGGCGCGCTGCTTTCAAATCTCCCTGCAAAGTGCATTTTGATTTTAGTTCGCAACGCTCGGCCACTGTGATGTTGCCGTGCACTTTGCCATAGACGGTGATCGATTTGGTTTTTACCTCGCCGCGAATGTCAGCATTTTCACCAATCGTTAGGACGCCGTCAGAATTGATTTCCCCTTCGACCTTCCCGTCGATGAGAAGTTCCTTCTGGAACTTGATCGAGCCTTTGATTTCGACATCGCTCGAGAGGATGTCTTTGCCACCGTGATCTGCCATAGGTTTTGGTTTATCGATGATTGTTGTTGTTATTGGTTCTTCGCCATTCGCAGGATGATTATTTTCATCTATACCCGAATACCGCGGTTCTTCTCTGACCGGCGGCATCGGCTTTTGCGGGACGAATCTTTTGAGCATCCGGTAGATTGTGACAGTCGGCGGTGGCTGTCAACGGATTCTCGTCGCAATCACGAATTTTTTATTGTGTTACCATACGGTAAAGTTTCGCGTCTTCACTTTGAGCCGCCAGAACGAGGAACGGTGGCGCTCTGGTTGGTGTCTTGTCCAGCACGAAACAGACTGCTTGTTGAGGCGCACTTATGCCCAAGATCTCCCCCGAATTTTGTGCCGCCCGCTCGGAATCGTAGGCGATTACCCAAGCGACCTTGTGATTTTCCAGAAGTTTGCGGGCCGTTCCCCAATCTTGACTGACAAAAAAAAGCGCACTGTCTTCAATTCCAGGCAAGCTTTCATGCGAGCTGCCAGCCACGCCGCGCTGCCCAGACCAGTAGGCGATTTCTGGAGAAAGCCACCACGGCGCAAGGAATGGGTGGTTCTCGGGCGATCGCAAAACGAGCGCTATGTCGCGCAGCTGGACCGATTCGTTGCGCTGTGCCACGCGACGAGCCAGTTGCGCTTCATTTGGCCAAAGTTTCTCGTCCCAATCGCGCAAAATCGGAAAGATCGACAGGGAAAATGCGATCCAAACTGCAGCGCGCGATTTGATCGGCTCGAGTAAACGCGGAAGGGCTAAAGCAAAGATTAGCATAAAAAAGTATCCCCAGCGCGTCTGCCAAACCGTGAGAGCATACGTTGCAACCAAAAGCACCAGAACAAACAGCGGCGTAGTACGCTCACACTCACGCCTGCTCTTGATTGTGCTGATCCAAATCAAAAACGGCGTTACAAGAAGCAGGTAACCGGTCCAGCGCAACCAGATTGGATTCGCCGGTGAAACATGCGCCAGTTC
>QHPC01000105.1 GCA_003218915.1 Verrucomicrobiota bacterium | reverse complement strand
GCGGAGAAAGATTTCGCGCGAAGAGGAATCAAGCGCGTCGCCTTGGGTACACAACTTACCCGGGAAGATGCCCACAAGTTTTACGAGTCGCTCGGTTACGAGCGAAACGGGTGGCGATTTGTGAAACAACTTCCGGTGAGCAATTGATTGGAACGCGATGTGGCGACGTTGGAGCGTTCTTGCGACCACCGCAGTTTCAGTAATCGGAATTCCACGTCTATGAAGCGCAACTTCTTTACGAAAGCCCGTTTGGTTTTTATGCGGGTCCAACGTGCAGTGTAATTTTTCGAGTTATCCGGTGGATCAAGCGAACACGCTTTTTGCCGATAGTTATGCGCTGGGTTTCCGCGCGGGATTTCGACAGACCAACGGATTCTCCGTCTTTCTGGATTGCAGAAATCTGACGAACCAGCGCTATGCGTCCTCTATCGATGTGATCGCCGACGCGCGCACGGAACCGAATCCCGAGATTTTTCATCCCGGTGACGGGCGCTCCTTTCACGATGGCATTTCCTGGAGTTGGTGAATCGTCGATTCGAGCCCTGCTTCTCAGGAAATCCAAATTGTCTTCGTGTTTGTGAACTCGCGAGTCCCGGCGGCGCCGAGTTCCCGTCCAAAACCGGAACGCTTTACTCCGCCGAATGGCAAACGCGGGTCGGAGGCGACCATCGCGTTAATAAAAACCATTCCAGTCTCCAGGTCAGACGTGAAGAGCTCTTGTTCCTCGGGATTATTCGTCCACGCGCTGGCAGCGAGACCAAACGAACTGTCGTTTGCCATCTCAATAGCTTCAGCTGCATTGCCTACCCGGAAAATGGATGCGACGGGGCCAAAAACCTCTTCGCGGTAAGCGGGCGATTCCCTTGGCACATCGACAAGGACCGTTGGCTCATAGAAGAATCCAGGGCCATGAATCCGATTTCCGCCGGTCAATAATTTTGCGCCTTTAGCAATCGATTTTTGGACCTGATCGTGCACGCCTCGCAGAATTTGTTCCGTCGCGACGGGACCGACTTCAGTAGCCGGATCCATGGGATCGCCAACCTTTAACGCACGCATCCGGTCAACGAACTGGTCAAGGAACTCGTCGTAAATTTCGTCGGCAATCAAGAGCCGCTTGGCCGCGATACATGATTGTCCGGTGTTGACGGTGCGGGCTTTGACCGCGGTGCTCAGCGCGCTTTCGAAATCCGCGCTTGGCATCACGATAAATGCATCGCTGCCGCCGAGCTCGAGCACACTTTTTTTGATCTGACGTGCGGCCGTACTTGCCACGACGCTTCCCGCTTTTTCGCTGCCCGTTAAAGTCACGGCTTTCACCCGCGGGTCGACGATTATCTTTTCGACCTGCTCTGGTTCGATGAGGAGCGTTTGGAAAACACCGTCCTCGAATCCGGCGCGGCAAAGTATTTGTTCAATGGCAAGCGCGCACTGCGGCACATTTGACGCATGCTTCAGTAAACCGACGTTCCCAGCCATAAGCGCTGGCGCGGCAAATCGAAACACCTGCCAGAACGGGAAATTCCACGGCATGATGGCGAGGACCGGACCGAGCGGTTCATAGTGAACATAGCTGCGGGCCGCGTCGGTTTGCGCAGGCTCGTCTTCAAGGAACCGCTCCGCATTTTCGGCGTAAAATCGACAGCCGCGCGCACATTTCTGAACCTCTTCCAAGGATGCGCCGAACAATTTTCCCATTTCGAGCGTGATGATTCCGGCGAGTCTGTCTTTCTCCAGCAATAACAACTCGGCCGTGGCCGCCATAAGTTCCGAGCGCTGGCTAAAGGCAGTTCGTCGATATTTCCTGGACGCGTTCTCGGCGCGCTTCAGACGTTTCTCGATTTCGGCATCGTCGAACGGGGCGAATTCCTTCACCTTTTCGGCGGTGGCAGGATTGATCGAAGCGATTGCCATACGTAAATCTATATCGCTTTTCCAAATTAGTGGAGGGGCGAACTCCTGTGAGCCTTCGGCAAATGGCGTCGCAGAGCTCCGCTCTCCACATTTCACCGCGATATTACAGCCGCAGACCTTTTGGAATCAAAACGCGATCAAGGACGTCGAAGAACCATTGCACAAGCAGAGCCAGCAACGCTGCAGGAATTGCGCCTTCCAGAATTGTGACGTGATCGTTCAAGTTAAGGCCACTCAGAATCGGCTCCCCCAAACCCCCGGCACCGATCAATGCCGCCAGCGTTGCGGTGCCGATATTGATTACCGCGCTGGTTTTGATTCCCGAGAGAATCGAGCGCGATGCCATTGGCAGATAAATCTGCCAGAGCCGGGTGAATGGGCTCAGTCCCAGCGCAACAGCGGATTCTCGTAACGATCGCGGAATATCCTGCAAGCCGCTCGCAGTGTTCCGCACGATCGGCAACAACCCATAAAGAAACAGGGCAGTGATCGCAGTACGAACACTGATCCCGAAAAAGGGAAGAGGGACAAGCAATGCCAGCAGGGCGAGAGATGGGATCGTTTGCACAACGCTGGCAAAGCCAAGAATTCCCTGCCCAATGACTCCACCGCGGCTGGCAACAATCCCAAGCAGAATTCCGAAGATCACTGAAAGCAACAGCGAAAATCCTGCGAGCTCGAGATGGCGCAGCGTCCAGCGCGCAAGCTTGTGCGGAAAGGATTCGCCCACGGAGTTCGCCGATCTTCCGCCGTCTTCAAAATACAAGTTTGCGGCAAACGTGTAATTTTTGGTGCGCTCCGCCTCCATGTTCAGGTGAATCATGCGTTTTTCGTCCAGCGTCCCTTCGAGCCGGCGCAATGCATTGATTGCATCGGGGGACGTGGACGATCGAAACAAGAAGACGGCGTCATACTTTGGGAAAAACCGAAGATCATCTTCGAGAACCACCAGATCGTTTTCTTCAATTTTTGCATCGGTCGAATAAGCGTCCTTTACGTCGATTGAGCCATTGGCCAGCGCGGCGTACCCGAGTGCATGATCAATCCCAATAATGCTCTGTTGAGGAAGCCCGTAGCGCTCTCGCAACGGACGCCAGCCATCCTGCCGGTCAAGAAATTCATGGGTGAGCCCCATCTTAAGGTCCGGATGCTTTCGCAGATCGCCGATTGTGCGAATGCCCAGGCGGTGTGCTTCGCTGCGCCGCATGACCAGTGCGTAAGTGTTGTTGAACCCAAGAGGCTCTGTCATGGCAACGCCGAATTTCCCCAGCGCCTCTCGAATTTCCTGAAACGATAGTTGGCGACTGTCTCTTAGGATTTCTTGGGCGATTGTCCCTGTGTATTCGGGGTAGGCATCGATTTGCCCCCCGCGCAGCGCTTGCCAGAGAATGATCGTGCCACCCATTCCCTGGCGATGCTCCGTCGCAAAGCCCGCATCGTTTAACGCGCGCTGGGCGATTTCACCCAGAACATAGGATTCGGTGAATTTCTTTGAGCCGATGACGATCGGGTTCGCTGACGCTGGGCAAACTGTTGCGACGAGGATTAAAAATACCAGTAAAAGAGGGCCAGGCTCTGGGTGACGCGCCAGATGCCGGTCCGGCTCGGACCGGTCGCGCCTTACCAGCGTGGGGCGGAGCGCTTTCATGTTAGCGTGATTCCGCGTTGCGCGTTGATGAATTCCGACACGAAAGGGTCAGCTGGTTTCTCACGCAGATCAGTGACCGAGCCTTTTTGCACAACCCGGCCGTCATTCATGAGCACGATTTCATCACCAAAATAAATCGCCTCAGCCAAATCGTGAGTGACGAAGAGCGCCGTCTGCTGTAACCGCGCAAAAATTTCCTTAAGATCCTTCTGCAAAGCGGCCCGCACCAGCGGGTCCAGCGCGCCGAGCGGCTCATCGAGTAACAACAGCTCCGGTGAAAGCATTAATGCCCGCATCAATCCTACGCGCTGGCGTTGACCTCCGGAAAGTTCGACAGGATATCGCGAGAGCAAATTGACGGAGAATCTCGTCAGATCGCATAAGTCGGCGAGTCTTTGCCGCATTTCATCCTCGGATTTCCCGATGTGGCGCGCCATCAACAGAACATTGGCGCGAGCGGTCAAATGCGGGAACAAGCCGCCCTCCTGGATCACGTATCCAATTCGCCTGCGAAGAGCACCGATGGTCTCCGATGTGACCGGTTCGCCGTTGAACTCGATCGAGCCAGAGTCAGGCTCAATCAAACGGATGATCAATCGGAGCAAGGTTGATTTCCCGCAGCCACTTGGTCCAATGAGAATGGTGGTCTCGCCGCGCTCGATGGAGAGATTAGTCGCATGCAACACGATTGCGTCCGCGTAGCTCTTGCTCACATCGACCAGTTTAACGAGAGCGCTCATTGGGGTAGTCATGCAGGCAATCCTGCCTGCAAGTTCTTAGTCCGCAAATGCGCGATCGGGCAGACAAGATTGTCTGCGTCACGCTGCGATTACAAAGTAAAAAACGCCAAACAGACGCGCGTCGTCGGTCCACAATTTGACGAAATCAAATCCGGCCTGGCGAGCCAGAGCGATGAAACCTTCTGGCGAGTGCTTGTACGAATGCTCCGTCAGGATTTTTTCACCGGCGCGGAAATGAAACTGTCGATCCTGTATGCGAACCGTCTGATCGATCGTACTGATCAAATACATCTCGATGCGACCTGCTTCAGCGTTGTAAATAGCACGGTGTTGCCACTTGCTTAGATCGAAATTTGCGCCGGTCTCGCGATTGATGTGCGCCAGTAAGTTCAAATTGAATTCCGCAGTGACGCCAGCTTTGTCG
>QHPC01000104.1 GCA_003218915.1 Verrucomicrobiota bacterium | reverse complement strand
TTTCTAAAGTGGGCCGCGAAAGACGGTGAAAAGATGGCCAAAGATCTCGATTACGCTCCTTTGCCGGAGAGCGTGCAAGAGCGTGTCTTGAAGCGGATCGACGAAATCAAAATGTAATTTGATAAAGAATGGAGGCCACAGCTCCAGCAATCGCGCCCGGCGAGCCACTTTCGGCGGCCGCGGCGATGAGGCGGCCGTCGCGCTTTGGCGACAAAGCGTTCGAGTGGCTCACTCTGGCGATGGCTCTGACCGTGGTTGTGCTGATAATTTTAATCGGGTGGCAGCTGTGGGACGGGTCGGCACTCGCCGTCAAAAAATTTGGGTTCCATTTCCTTGTCACATCCACATGGGACCCGGTCGCCGACCAATTTGGCGCTCTGCCGTTTATTTATGGAACGCTGATTTCTTCGCTCATCGCGTTGCTGATTGCGGTTCCGTTGGGTATCGCAACGGCAGCGTATCTGACCGAGCTTGCTCCGCTCTGGATTCGGCAGCCTCTTGTGTCGTTGATCGAAATGCTGGCCGCAATTCCGAGCGTCATCCTCGGTCTCTGGGGCATTTTCGTCATGATTCCATGGCTGCGTGATTATCCCTTGCCGTTGCTCAAACGATTCTTCGGTTGGACGCCGTTCTTCAGTGGACCGATCTACGGCCCTTGCATGCTGGCCGGCGGAATTATTATCGCGGTCATGATTTTGCCGATCATCACGTCCGTCTCGCGCGAGATTCTGCGCAGCGTTCCGGATTTGCAAAGGGAAGCCGCCTACGGTCTCGGCGCGACTCGCTGGGAGGCAACTCGCATCGCAGTGCTGAGTTATGCCAAGAAAGGGTTGTTCGGCGCGGTGATTCTGGGCTTGGGACGCGCTCTTGGCGAAACTATGGCCGTAACGATGGTGATTGGTAATACGCCACAAATCGCTGCGTCGCTCTTCAAGCCGGGCTACACGCTTGCCAGCGTGCTTGCCAATGAATTCACCGAAGCGACGAGCGATATTTATCTTCAGGCGTTGTTCGAAATTGGACTGGTCCTTTTTGGAATAACCATTCTGGTGAACCTTCTCGCCCAATTGCTTCTTCGGACCATCGCGACCACATCTGCAACACGAGCCGTGCAATAGCCATGCATTTAGAACGAGCACACCATCACACCTGGCGCAAAATCAAAAGCGCGTTGGCATCCGGAATCGCCTTCGCGTCCGCGCTTCTGGTGATCGCGCCAATGGGTCTCGTGTTCTTTTACCTTGTCGTCAACGGCGCCAGCTCCGTGAACTGGGATTTTTTCACGAAATTACCGGCACCGGTCGGAGCCGTCGGTGGTGGGATGGCGAACGCGATTGTCGGCTCGCTGGAGTTGCTCGCACTGGCGGGCGCGATTGGGATTCCTATCGGCGTTCTGGGTGGAGTTTACCTGGCGGAATACGGGTCGGCACGACTCAATTCCGTTCTCCGCTTCCTGGCCGACGTGCTCAACGGCGTTCCTTCGATCACGTGGGGCGTCGTGGTGTATGGTTTGGTAGTTTTGCGTTTCAAAGGCTTTTCAGCATATGCCGGCGGTCTCGCACTGGGTCTGATCATGATTCCTCTGATCCTGCGCACGACCGAGGAAATTATTCTGCTGGTGCCCAACGGATATCGTGAAGCGGCGCTCGCGCTTGGCGTCAGCCGCTGGAAAACAATCGTCCACATCGTGCTGAAAACCGCATCCAAAGGAATCATCACTGGCATTCTGCTCGCTCTCGCTCGCGTGGGCGGCGAAACGGCCCCGCTTCTTTTCACCGCTTTCGGCAATCATTTCTGGAATCACAGTCTCAGTCAACCGATTGCCGCGCTGCCGTTGCAGGTATTCACGTATGCCATTTCTCCCTATGACGACTGGCATCGTCAGGCCTGGGCGGGCGCGCTCGTGCGAATCTAGTTATGACAACACCCGAACGAGGCGTCATGGAGCGCGTTGAACAGCCAACAGAAACGCCGTCTAATGGCGAGCCTGCGCCAGCGCTAACTTTTCAGGCGAAGAACGTATCGATCTGGTACGGCGAGAAGCGTGCCATTGATAATGTGACGCTGGACGTCGCTTCAAAGGCTGTGACGGCCATCATTGGGCCAAGTGGTTGTGGAAAATCGACATTTCTCCGGGCTCTCAATCGCATGCATGAGCTCACGCCAAAGACTCGTATGGAAGGCACGGTCCTGCTGCACGGCGAAGACCTCTATTCAGGCACGGTCGATCCCGCGATCGTCCGGCGTCGTGTCGGCATGATTTTCCAGAAATCGAATCCGTTTCCAACCATGACGATTGGCGAAAATGTCATCGTTGGCCTGCGCTTGAACGGCGTTCGCAATCAGAAATTTCTCAATGAGCGCCTCGAAAAATCGCTGCGCATGGCTGCTTTATGGGACGAAGTGAAGGACGATTTGCACAAGCCGGGTACGAGTCTTTCGGGCGGGCAGCAGCAGAGACTCTGCATCGCGCGCGCTCTCGCCGTAGAGCCGGAAGTGATTTTGATGGATGAGCCTTGTTCAGCACTGGATCCGATCGCCACGGCGAAGATCGAGGAACTGATCTACGAACTCAAAGCCCGTTATACGATTGTGACGGTGACACACAACATGCAGCAAGCTGGCCGCATATCGGATTACACCGCTTTCTTTTATCTCGGGCGGCTGATCGAGTTCGGGCCAACGACCAAGATTTTTACAAATCCCACCGAAAAACAGACGGAGGATTACATTACCGGCCGATTCGGATGATGAAGAGATGCAAGAACAAGCGAGGAAATGAGGCAAAGAAGGAACGATGATCGCGGCAAAACATATTCTGGGAACATTTGACGAGGCGCTGGGCGCGTTGCGTAACAACGTGCTCATGATGGCTGGGCTGACCGAGCGCAGCCTGGAACGGGCGATGAAGGGCCTCTTCGATCGCAACGACGACCTTTGCGCAACCACAATCGCCGATGACGAAGAGATCGATCAGCTGGAGAAACAGATCGATAAGGATGGTGTCGATATTCTGTTGCGCTTTCAGCCCGTTGCATCAGACCTGCGCCGCGTGGTTTCCGCGATGAAACTGTCATCGAACCTGGAACGCATGGCCGACCAAGCGACTACGATCGCACGACGCGCCCGAAAATTAAATCGGCATCCGCCCCTGCCCGAAGTCGACTTGATCCGGCCAATGTACGACCATGCGATGTCGATGTTCAAAGACAGCATAGATGCCTTCGTACGCGAGGATGTCGACCTTGGTTGCGCGGTCGTTACGCGCGACGAAAAATTGGACGAGTTAAACCATGATGCGAGTCGCAAATTGATCGAGCGCATGGCGCAGGACCCGGATCAATTGCGGGGCTATTTGAACCTTATTTTTGTTGGCCGTTGCCTCGAACGCGTGGGCGACCACGC
Source organism: Verrucomicrobiota bacterium (assembly GCA_003218915.1). GTDB lineage: Bacteria > Verrucomicrobiota > Verrucomicrobiia > Chthoniobacterales > UBA10450 > Udaeobacter. The sequence goes on along the minus strand of QHPC01000104.1, from coordinate 7,557 downwards.
TACCAATATTGCCGAAGACGCAGTTTACGCCGCGGCTGCCCAGGATATTCGGCATCCATCCCTCACTGCCACGACGTGAGGCATCATTGGCAGACGCAGCTGGTCTTGCCTAATTTTCCAAGCAATGGTTGCTTGAGTTATACGGGCAACCAAGAGTGGGGTCGGGCCTTTGGCCCGCTGCGGGCGCTGAGACGCATGCGCTACTTTTTGGTCACCCATTCAACAACGACCTAAGATGCCTACAGCGGCCGCCAAAACTACTGTTATCCAGGAGCCTCCTGGCAAGGTCGAGCCGCTGCAGAAGGAGGGTCCCCAGGAAGCGCGTTTTCTAGATCCTGAAAATTTTATCAACCGCGAACTAAGCTGGCTTGAGTTTAATCGGCGGGTTCTTGAGGAAGCCCAGGACCCCACGCAGCCGCTTATCGAGCGAGTTAAGTTCCTTACCATTTTCAGCTCAAACCTGGATGAGTTCTTCGAGATCCGGGTCGCTGGGATCAAGCAGCAAATCAAAAGTGAAACCAGCGATATTGGACCGGACGGCCTAAGTCCGACCGATACATTCGATCGGATCCAGAAGACCGTGCGTCGGCTCGTGGCAACTCAATGCGCGCTATGGAAAAATGAACTGCTGCCCGAGTTGGCAAAGAACGGGATTTACGTGCGCGAAATGGCGGAGCTCTCGCCGAAACGCGCAGCATGGGCGCATCGTTATTTTCAGCAGGAAGTTCTTCCGATGCTTACTCCTCTGGCCGTGGACGCCAGCCATCCATTCCCGCATCTTTTGAACCGAAGCCACAATCTCCTGGTTCGGGCAAAATTGCAGCGCGGTGGCGAGCCGCTCCACGCCATCGTGCAGGTACCCAGGGCGGTATCGCGTCTGATCGTACTGCCACGTGGCAAGAGCGCGGACGAGCCTTGGGAGTACATTTATCTCGCCTCCCTCATCAAACAGCACATCGGCGAATTGTTTCCCGGTTTGATCCTGGAAGAGGTGCATGCGTTTCGAGTCACACGTAATAGCGATCTGTATATCGACGAGGAAGAAGCGGAAAATCTGCTGCGCAGCATCGAGCAGGAGCTGCGGCGCTCAAGTCGAGGCAAGGCTGTTCGGCTCGAAGTGGAAGCGGATTGCCCAAAAGACGTTTTGGAATTGCTGCTGAGGTTCTTCGACCTGACCGAGGCTGACGCCTACAAACTCGACGGCCCACTTACGATGACGCATCTGATGCCGCTCGTGACCAATGATGCGTTTGCCAAGCTCAAGGACCGGCCATTTCTGCCGGCTCGCGATCCGGCGCTTCCGCCGCACGTCGATTTTTTTGAGGTCTTGCGACGACAGGACGTGCTGCTTCACCATCCTTACGACAGCTTCGATCAAATTGTCGAATTAATCGAGGCCGCTGCGCGGGATCCACAGGTGCTGGCGATCAAAATTACGCTATACAGAACAAGCGGTGATTCGCCCATTGTCGAAGCGCTGATCGAAGCCGCGAATGCCGGGAAACAAGTCACGGCCATTGTCGAGCTGCGCGCCCGGTTTGATGAGGCGAGCAATATTCAGTGGGCCCGGCGTCTGGAGGAAGCTGGGGCGCATGTCATTTATGGCGTGGTTGGCCTCAAGACGCATTGCAAAGCGCTGCTGATCGTTCGCCGCGATTCAGACCAACTCCGGCGCTACGTGCAGCTGGGGACTGGCAACTATCACCCGCGCACTGCGCGCATTTACACCGACTTTAGTTTGCTCACCAGCGAACCCAAGTTGACGGAGGAAGTGGCAATCGTCTTCAACACCCTCACTGGTCTGGCCGGTTATCCAGGACTCAAAAAATTGATGGTCGCCCCGTTTGATATGCACAGCCGCCTGATCAAGCTGATTGAGCGGGAACGCGACCACGCTCGGGCAGGCAAACCGGGTCGCATTGTCGCGAAATTGAACGCATTGGTCGATCAGGAGATCATCGAGAAACTGTATGAAGCTTCGTGCGCGGATGTGAGCATCGATTTGATCGTTCGTGGCATCTGTTGTTTGCGGCCAAAAATGCCAGGACTGAGCGACAATATCCGTGTCATCAGCATTGTCGGCCGCTTTTTGGAACACAGCCGAATCTTCTATTTTGAGAACGCCGGCCAGCCCAGAGTGTTCCTTTCCAGCGCGGATTGGATGCCACGAAATTTTTTCCGGCGCATCGAACTGGCGTTCCCTGTCGAAAACCCGGCATTGCGCGATCAGATTATCAACGAAGTGCTACCGAGTTTCTTGCATGACCGCGTCAAGGCGCGGGAACTGCAGCCCGACGGGAGCTATCGTCGATTAAAGCCTGAAGGAACGGAACCGCGCGCCCAGGCGCAATGGCATTTCCGTGAAGTCTCTCGCGAGCGTGCAAAAAAAATGACCGGCTCCAAGAAAAAATTGCGCGCAGACAAATTAATTCCGATCACGGTTGCCACCGATCCGCTCATTACCACGAATCCGGAAACTGACAGTGGTGAGAAGTCGGCGCCATCAGTTAAGACAACGCCAGCATCGCCGGCGCCCGCTACAACCCGAAAGCAATCTTGAAGAATAAAATCCTCGTTATCGACGTCGGCGGCTCAAATGTGAAGCTGATGATCTCGCGCGCTGCGAGGAGGAAATTCAAGTCGGGACGGAAATTGACGCCGCGCGCGATGGTGAACCAAATCAAACCGCTGGTAGCCGATTGGGATTTCGACGCCGTTTCACTCGGGTTTCCTTCCCCCGTCCGCAACGGCAAAATTGTGAGCGAGCCGAAACATCTGGGCAAAGGCTGGGTCGGATTCGACTTCAAGAAAGCGCTGGGCAAACCAGTGCGCATCATTAATGACGCATCCATGCAGGCGCTCGGTAGCTACCACGGTGGCCGAATGCTCTTTCTTGGACTTGGGACAGGACTTGGGTCCGCCCTGGTTTGGAATAGTTATGTCCTCCCTCTCGAACTAGGCGACTTGCCCTATCGCAACGGCAGCATTATTGAGGATTACCTTGGCGAAGCCGGTCAGGCACGAGTCGGCGAGAAAGTCTGGCAGCGAGATGTTCAGCACGCGCTCGTGCAATTGAAGAAATCACTCATCGCCGATTATGTCGTGCTAGGCGGTGGAAATGCCAAGGAGTTGAACGAGATCCCCAAAGGAATCGAACTTGGACATAACCGGAACGCGTTCCTGGGCGGAGTTCGACTCTGGCAAATTGACTCGCGCACACGGCAACCGAAGTGGCAGATTCTTTAAGGCAGTTAAGAATGTCAAACGAGTTACAAAGTTAAAGTGGGCCACCAGCAAATGCTTTCTTCCTCTTAACTTAGTAACGCTCTAACCTTTTAACTCCGTTAACATGAAACTTTATTTTCTAAGACATGGTGAGGCCGAGGCCCGATTTAATCGTGACCAGCCCATTGCCCCGCGCGGCGCAGACCGCCGAAATCGCGGCAGACTATCTCAAGGCGAAGGTGCGCAAGGATGAATCGCTCGCACCGGGATTTGGCAGAAACAAATTGCGAATAGTGGTTAAGCGGCATCGAGCAAACATTCTGATGCTTGTCGGCCACGAACCGGATTTCACCAACGTTATTTCAGGATTAACCGGGGCGTCGCTCAAACTCTCCAAGGCTGGCGTAGCGCTGATCGATGTAGATCCCGAATCCGAGGAAGGAAAACTTCTTTGGCTCCTCCCTCCAAAGATCGGCAAGAAATAGTTAGTGAACGTGATTAGTCAGAGGTGAGAAGTGTCGCGGTACCACGCATTTTAATTCTCACCTGCTGCATCATTGTGCGAGCAGATAAATTGTGACCAGCGCGAGCAGGAAGTAAGGAACAAGCACAGCCGCGCCGGCGTAATCCTTGGCCATGCGTTGTCCGAAGAACAATGCAATGAGGGCAACGGCTGAAATAACAGCGCCGTAAAAGGCCAGGGTCGTTTCTCGCGAAATGATTAGTATGACGCATCCAATCGCGCTTAGTGCTCCGGCTGCAACTTCGAGAATCGTGATCGCTGCCAACAGAACGGATACAACTCCGGCCAACTGGCTTTTGGCAAAATGCCCCTTTAGCCACTCGAGGTTACCGCGGTGATCGATGACTTTATCGATCCCGGATTGAAGGAAGAGAATCGCGAGAAAAGCGGAGCCGAAAATCTGGGTCAGATAAACTGCCCCCCTGAGTGTGTGTAAAGATGGCATGACTTTTGGATCTTAGGTGGACGCAGCCGGACTTGTCGATCCTTCGTGATATGGACGTGCGAATGTCCAACGAGGCAGAAAAAAACAGGGACGCGATTTTATCCGCGTCCCTGTTTTGTAGAAGCGATTTCGCGATTCAACTATTAGGGAGTTACTGACCGACCTGAGCGTAGTACGCGAAATGCAAGTCGTCGGAGCCGGAATTAAGGTCGATCCAACCCTGTATTACCGTGCCTAAGGGTTGACCGCTGTTTACTGTTACCGTCAGTGTCGTCGAACCATTAGCCGGTACAGTCACGCTACCTGGGACAGTGATCCGGTTGTCCCCCGAGGTCAGTGTTCCAGCATCAAAGACGCTGGGGACCGTTCCGCCGAACGTGTCTGGCGTAAACTTCGTCACTGAGACGGCGTACATCTGAGAGCTGCCGGTCGGGTTGCTCAGTGTAATATTCAGCGACGTCGGATGACCGACGGTGACCTTACCGAAACTCGCGGCAGAAGGATCCATCCATGTCGTAGCGTCTGCTGCTACCGAAAGATTTTCGCGTCCTGTGCCCTGCGCCGTTGGACCGACATCGTGTGTGCCAGTAATCGAATCCTTGACGACCAAATCGGCGCGATTAACGAGCGCCGACTTGATTTGCGCAGGCGTCCAGTCGCTATGCAGTTGCAACAGCACGGCGGCTGAGCCGGCAATGTGGGGAGTCGACATTGACGTGCCGCTAAGGAAGGCCCATGGGGCTTCACCGCAATCGATGGGATCGGTTTCAACACAGGAGCTGAGGACGTTAACACCAACCGATGTCACGTCAGGCTTGGCGGCAAGATCAACTAACGTCGGGCCCTGGCTGCTGAAGGAGGCCAAAATATCCTTGTTTGCTGGAGTGACAAACTCCTGGAACGTCGCGCCCGCTGACGCAGTCGTCGCACCCGAGGCACGCAGCGCGACACCCTCATTAAGGCCGATCATGACAGCTGGTAGGTCATCATCGAAGCCGGCCGTCCTGGCCATTGGAATAGGATCTCCGGCGACATTGTTGATGATGAGAACGCCGATGGCACCTGCTGCTTTAGCGTTGGCGACCTTCTGGCTAAATGTGCAAACCCCACGGTCAATAATGGCAACGTTGCCGGAAGCGCCCGGATCAACGCTGGCGCAACCGTTGGAATGTGTGTCGAAGAGATTAAAAGACCCTGCAGGCAACGGCGGAAAGTCGCCTACTGCTGCGCCGATTGTTGTGAGACTCGAGCGTCCCTGGCCCGGGTCCGCTGTTGCCAGCTGCCACTGCCACGACCACCCCTGCGTCCACTGCGTTATCGAGCCCTATCGAAAGAAGATCGTTGTTACCATGGAAACCGCCGCCAAGCGACAGATTAAGAACGTCCATTCCGTCCTCGACTGCTGCGTCAACCGCGTTGAGGATGTCCTCGCTGCGCGCGCCGTGACGGCTTTCATTAACGTGGTCGGGGAACACGTTATAGTTCCCCAGCCAGGCACCCGGCGCTATCCCGGACATGTCATCGATGCTGACACCGCTAACGACAGCAGTCTTGCCAGTCACGCCCGCGGCGATGCCGGCGGTGTGAGTCCCGTGCCCCTCGACTGCCTGCGCATCGAGGCCCTGTTGCTGGGCCTTGTTGAAGAAGACTTTTGCGACAATCACTTTTGGCGTGACGTGCCTGCAGTCTTGGTCGGGGTGGTGGGAATCGCTGTCCTCCGCATCGCACTTGGGGAACCCCGGGGGGTAGCTGAACCCGGTTGGATCGAAGAACGGGTGCGTCTCCTCGATGCCTGAGTCTATGTCGCCAATCTTAATGCCGGCGCCAGCATTTGCCCTGCCGCCAGCCTCTGTCCAGGCGCCGGTGGCGTTGATGATGTGGTAGCTCTGACTCAGGTTAGGTTGGTAAAGGGCATTGTACTCGGCGCTCTGCACCATTGGTGCCGCTTTGATCGTGGCCAGCGCAGTTCCATTCAGTTGCACCGCCACTGCGTTGAGTGAAATATCGTACTCACTGGTAATTTTTGCTCTGGGCGCGTTTGCTCGCAGCCATTGTCTGAATTGGTTTCGCAGATTATTCAACTGAGCGCGATACGATCTCACGACGTTGCTGTTGAAATCGATTTTTTTGCCGTGTGGCGGCTTAGTAGAAGGATTAGTACTTATTGGCGCCCCTTTGAGTTGGACAATCGCACTAGAATTGTCGACCACCTCTTGGCCCTTGGTGAAGGAGTCGGCGTTTACGTTCCGTCGAGACGAGCCGCCTACGCCAAATGCAATCAGGCTCAAGGCAATCGAAGAGAATATCAGCAGTGTAGCGAAGATTTTTTTCATAGATTTTGGTGGTTTAAGGTTTAGGACTTTCAAAGATTTTGGCTAAAAATCAAACCGGCTTTTGCGGAAAAATTCCAATCTGCAGCGCCGCAAAATGGTAACGAAATTGTTACCGCATTACGCAGCGGAGTGGGGCGCCGAGAATTCTAACTTAGGAATACGACTCAATCGCCCTGAGCAAGCGCATCGGCGAAGGCGACGTCACCAGCTTTCAGGTCCAGCTCGGCTTCAGCTGGCGTTCCAAAAACGCGCGCCCGGTTTTCGTTGAATTCCTTTTCCCAACGCGCGACGACCACAGTCGCGAGACAGTTGCCAATCACATTCACGCAGGTGCGGGCCATGTCCATCAATTCATCCACGCCGAAAATTATCGCAACGCCGATTGGGCCGAGACCTGCTGGCAAAAAACTGTTCAGCGTCCCGAGTAAAATAACCAGTGACGCGCGTGGCACCCTGCGCCACGAACACGGAAGCGAGCGCGAGATAAAGCGTCGAGCCGTCGAGATTAAACGAATAACCGGTTGGCATCACGAATCCCACGATGTGTCGCGGCACACCGAAACGTTCCATCGATTCCATCGCCTTCGGCAACGCCGACTCGCTGCTGGTGGTCGCGAATGCAAGCGCAGCTGGCTCGCGGACTGCCTTGATGAATTGCCGCAATGGAATCCGCGCGATCCAAATCACCAATCCGAAGATCGAGAGGATGAAAATCACGAGAGCCAGGTAAAGTGAGCCGATCAATTTGCCGAGGTTCACCAACACGCCCGGACCCTGCGTACCAATCGTGTGCGCCATCGCCGCGCCTACTCCAATCGGTGCGAAGAGCATCACGTAGTTCGTAAACTTAAACATAATCTGCGACAGGCTCTCCATCGCCCGGACGATTGGTTTCCCCCTTTCACCAATCGCTGACACGGCGAGCGCAAAGAGCACGCTAAACATGACGATTTGCAAAACGTCACCGCGCACCATTGCTTCGATCACGCTCGAGGGGAATGCATGGACGATCGTTTCGACCAGAGTCTTTG
>QHPC01000103.1 GCA_003218915.1 Verrucomicrobiota bacterium | reverse complement strand
CGTCCTCTCGCGTCCCGATAATCGTGTTGCAGCCTGTCGCGCAACTGGTGCAGATGCTTTTGGTCTCCTTCAGGAACCAGACACGCATCTTGAAGCGAAAATCGGTGGAAGTCAGCGCGCCGACCGGGCAAATATCGACCGTGTTAAGCGAGTAATTATTCTCCAATCGCTTGCCGGGATATGCGGTCAGCACCGTGTAACTGCCGCGATCGACGAACCCGAGCACATCGTCGTTCGCGATCTCCTGACAAAAACGAATGCAGCGCGAGCAGAGAATGCAGCGTTCATCATCGAGCGTAACGCGCGGCCCGAGTACCACGTTTTTCGGTTTCTTCACTTTGTTTTCGAGAAAACGCGATTTGCTCGCCCCGAAATCGACGCTGAACTCTTGTAGCCGGCATTCGCCAGCTTGATCGCAGATCGGGCAATCAAGCGGATGATTGATGAGAAGGAATTCCATTACGCCACGCTGGCATTCCTTCACCAGAGGAGAATTGGTCCTGACACCCATTCCTTCGGCGATATCCTGCGCGCAGGAGATTTGAGGCCGGGGCATCCAGTTGATGATCGGTTTGTTGTCAGGGCCAAGCTCTGGTTTGCGATCCGGCCCCAGTCTTGGAAATCCCATCTCGATCAGGCACATCCGGCAGTTGCCCGGTGAGCTGAGCTTCTTGTGATAACAATAGCGCGGCACATAGCTGCCAGCTTGTTCGCAGGCTTCGATTACGCGCGTGCCTTTTGGAAACTGATGCCACAGGCCATCAATCTGGACGTTCAGGAGTTGCGGCGATGGAACTGGATCGGGCATTATCTTGTCACAAGAAGTTTTGATTTAAATCGTGCCCGCCGCTCCAGCTTTTTCCCACCCGGGATCGTGCGCCATGGGAACTGTAGGAATCGTTTCCTCTTCAATCAGCTCTTCGGGCGTGTATTCCGGCGGTAGCGGCGGCGGCATCGGTTTTTGAGCACGTGACGCGAATTCTTCCGGAAATTTCTGGACAAAGCTCTGTGTTGGCCAGGCGCACGCCTCGCCAAAAGCGCAGATGGTGCGCCCGGCGATATTATCGCCAATGGTCTTTAGCGTGTTTGGATCTTCTGTGACACCGCCTCCGAGCAGCATGCGGTCGGTGATTTTCTTCATCCAAAGAGAACCTTCCCGGCAAGGTGTGCACTGGCCACAGCTCTCGTGCGCATAAAATTCGTTGATGTTATTGAGTACCCAAACCATGTCGCGGGAATCGTCTAGCACGATGACACCGCCAGAACCGGCCATGGAGCCCGCGGCGGCGAGCGAATCGAAATCCATCGGGATCTCATCGATGGACATCTCCTGTTCGATCGTTGATCCATCAGGCTGGTGTCGCTTGAGTTTAAATCGCTCATCGGCTCGCAAGACCTTCGCAGAGCTTCCACCTGGTATGATCGCCTTAAGTTTGCGGCCAGATTTTAATCCGCCAGCCATTTCATAAATAAGCTGACCCATGGTTACGGCGCCGACTTCAATTTCGAAATAACCGGGCCGCTGCACGTCTCCGCTTACACACACTATTCTCGTGCCGGTGTTGTTGGGGCGGCCCAGGCGTGCATACTCCGCGCCGCCCATGGCTATGATGTGTTTCACGTGGCAAAGCGTTTCCACGTTGTTCACGATCGTTGGGCACATGTAGAGACCAAGCACGGCCGGGAAATAGGGCGGCTTGATTCGTGGATAGCCACGTTTGCCTTCCAGTGATTCGATCAAGCCGGTCTCTTCGCCGCAGATGTAGGCGCCCGCCCCGCGGTGAATGTAAATCTCGACGTCAAACCCGGAGCCAAGAATGTTTTTCCCAAGAAAATTGTGTTTACGGGCTTCTTCGATGGCGCGTTCAAGGATCTTCGCGCCTTCCGGGAATTCACCTCTGATATAGATGTAGGCTGTGCGCGCATTCAACGCGAAACAGGAGATCAGAATTCCCTCCAATAGCTGATGTGGATCCTCGTGAATGATGTAGCGGTCCTTGAACGTGCCTGGCTCGGACTCATCGGCATTACAGATCAGATACACCGGCCGTTTTTCGTCAGGTTTGATGAAGCTCCATTTTAGGCCACAAGAAAAACCCGCGCCGCCGCGGCCGCGCAATCCCGAGTTCTTGACCTTATTGATGATCTCGGCGCGCGGAATCGTTAGCGCTTGCTTCAATTGCTCATAGCCGCCGGCGCGCAGATAGCAATCGATGTCGGTAGTCCAATCGTCGCGTCCGAGGTTCTTGAAAATCAATCGATGCTCCAGTGGATGCAGAGGTGATCGATGTCCGATTTTTCGGGTTTGATTTCGGAGAAGCTCCGTGACGGAATCGGGGCTAACGTTTTCGTGCAACTCGTCGTTTACCATGCAAACGGGCGCGGTGCCGCAGCTGGCAAGGCATTCGACGAACTCGACGCTGTAATTCCCATCGGCGCTAACGGAAATGGGATTGTGCATTCCCTCGGCCTGGTGTTCGCGTTTAATTCCAGTCGCCGCGCATAGATTTTCCATTAACTGAAAGCCGCCGGCCATTGCGCAGCTGAGCGTGCGACAAACGCGGATGTGCGTCTTGCCCGCGGGTTCCTGGCGAAACATCGGATAAAACGTGACCAGCTCGAGAATGTTGATCGGCTGGAGTCCGAGCTTTGCTGCGATCCAGGTTACGGCGTCATCGCTGATGAAGCCGAAGTGTTCCTGCCATAGGTGAAGCAGCGCCATCGCCGCGCTGCGCCGGTGCTCATGCGGGTAGCGCGCGATCGCCGCATCCATTTTCCGCTCCAACTCGGCGGGAACACGCGTGTTCGTCGAGTCCACGATAGCGCGAGATCTAGTTAGACAATGTGCTCTCCTTCGACTGCACTTTGTCGTCTTTGAAAACAATCGTCACCGAGTCTTTGCCCTGACGGTAAACGTAGGTCGTTTTTTTCATGATAACGAGATCTTCATTGCTGATGGAGGTCGGGTGCCCCAGAATTGATTCCACTTGTTTCTTCGACATTCCCTCTTCGACCTCTTCCACATTGGCTTTCGTGATGCGTTTGCCCGGAGTGCACGAAACAGCAAAGGCAAGCACGGCCACGAGCAAGAGCCGAGAGGCACGGGAAATGACGAATGACAAATGACGAATGACGGATGAATGACGAAGCCCGAATGTCGAACATGTTGCGCGACCCTCCAGCGTGTTTCCGGCATTTGCGATTCGGATTGCCTTCGTCATTCGTAATTCGGATTTCGTCATTCTAGTCATCTGTCGCATTCTCCCATGACGAAGTCCAGACTCCCCAGCACGGCTGGTACGTCGCTCACCATGCAACCCGGCAGAAGCTCAGACAGGATACTTAGGTTCACAAATGACGGCGCTCGGATCTTCAGGCGATAAGGCACGCCCCCGCCTCTGCTGTTTATGTAAAAGCCTAGCTCGCCCTTTGGGTTTTCCGCCGCGAAATAGACCTCGCCCGGCGGCGCATCGAGTCCCTCGGTCACCACGATAAAATGATGGATCAATTCTTCCATCTTGGTCATGACGCGTGATTTGGGCGGCACCATGTTTTTCCAATCGGCGACGTTGATGGGGCCGCCCGGCAATTTGTCTATTACCTGACGCAAGATCCGCACGCTCTGGCGCATTTCCTCAATTCGTACTAAGTAGCGGTCATAGCAATCTCCAGCGCTACCGATCACCACGTCGAAATCATATTGCTCGTAGTCGAGATAGGGGTGTTTGCGCCGCAAATCGTGCTCGATCCCGCTACCGCGCAAATTTGGGCCCGAAAGGGCATAAGCGATTGCGCGTTCCTTCGAGATCACACCAATGTCTTTTGTTCGATCGACAAAGATGCGATTACGCGCGAGCAATTTATCGCACTCGTCGAGGCTCGGAATGAATCCATCGAGGAATTTCTTGAGCTGCGGAATAAAGTTCTCGGGAAGATCGCGGATCTGTCCGCCCACGCGGGTGTACGAGGTGGTGAAGCGGGCCCCGGTTAACAGCTCGAAAAGGTTATAAAGTTTTTCGCGCTCGGTGAACGTGTACAAAAAGACCGTCATCGCGCCCAGATCGAGAGCCATCGCTCCGATACCCAGCAAGTGCGATGAGATGCGGGACGTTTCGCAACAAATGGTACGAATGGCTTTCCCGCGCGGCGGAAGTTCCCAGTCCATCAATTTTTCGACAGCAAGCGCGTAAGCAACGTTGTTCGACAGCGGAGCGAGATAATCCAGCCGGTCGGTGTAAGGCACGAACTGGTTGTATTGCATGTTCTCAGCGATCTTTTCATCGCCACGATGCAAAAAGCCGATGTCTGGCGTCGCTTTGGTAATAATCTCGCCGTCAAGTTCGAGCACGAGTCGTAATACGCCATGGGTGGCCGGGTGAGAGGGACCCATGTTGAGCACCATCTTTTCGCCGATATCATCATCGGTATGATGCAGCTCCGCGTCCGCAGCTACCACTCGTGTCACGGGATCAGGCGATTCAATCTCGCGTGTCGTAAAAGGCATGGGAAGGTTACAAAGTTAAACAGGTTACAACGTTAAAGCGCATAACATTTACGCTCGCGAGTGAACCGGTGCGCGCAAGAAATTTCGGTTGGGTAGCGCACGCCTCCCGCGTGTTGGTTTCGGCGTCTCGCCGAAACGGACTTTTCATGACGCGCAGCTTAGCCCCAGAATTCCGAGCGGCGGAAAAGTTCGCGACGGCGAACTACAGAGCGTATACCAAAAAAACTCGCGCTGCTTTTCGCCGCACAAGGCGCACAAACCGTAGGGATGGCACGCGACTTGGCGGAACAGTTTCCTACCGCAGCCGACCTGTTTCAGGAAGCAGATGACGTCCTCGGGCGGAAGCTGAGCCGAATCGCATGGAGCGGACCGATTGACGATCTGACGAAGACCTCGAATTGTCAGCCTGCGCTTTTCGTTCACGGACTCGCGTGCTTGTCGGTCTTGCGTGAGCTTGCCGGTAATTTTCCAATTGGCGGCGCGGCTGGCTTGTCTTTAGGTGAAATGACCGCGCACGCCGCCGCAGGTACTTTCGATTTTAAAAATGGCTTGAAGCTCGTGCAGCGGCGCGGCGAACTGATGGACGAGGCGTGCGAGAAAACGTTCGGGGGAATGGCGGCATTGATTGGCGCGGAAGAAAATGTCGTGAGACAACTGGCCGCGGACGAAGACGTCGATGTTGCGAACATCAACGCGCCGGGACAGATCGTGATTTCAGGCGAGCTAGCCAAAGTGGAAGCCGCGGTCGGCGTTGCGAAGGAATACGGAGTTCGTCGTGCCTCGATGCTCAATGTTGCCGGCGCGTATCATTCCCGCTTGATGGAAAGCGCATATGAGAAACTTGGCGCCGTGCTCCAACATGTTCCGATGCAACCGCCGTCTTTTCCTGTGATCAGCAATGTGACAGGCGAGGAAGTCAGGACGCCGGTTGAAATCCGTCGCGCGCTTCAGGATCAGGTCACCGGCACAGTCCGCTGGCTCGATTGCATGGAGCGGCTCGCCGGGCTTGGGTGCGATTTTTTCATTGAATTGGGGCCGGGCGGCGTGCTGGCAGGCTTATTGCGGCGCACTCTCAAAGGCGTCGATGTGATGTCGGTTGCTGATGTCGAGTCTGTGCGAAAATGCGCCGAGAAACTGTAGCCGCCTCGCTGCGTCGAGGCGTTAGAAGAAATGACGGCTCGCAGAGCCGTGGCTACAACGTCGACAACGGCGTCTTATCGCAATAACCTTGATGAATGAGATTGCTAGAACGTGTGGATGCAGATCTGAAAGACGCGATGCGCGCCAAGGACACGGCAAAGCTGAGCGTCCTGCGGATGCTTAAATCTGCATTGAAATATGCAGCCATTGCGAAATCAGGCGCCGAAGCAGAATTGAGCGACGCTGAGGCCGCGCAGGTCATCCGCAAGCAGGCAAGACAACGCCAGGATTCCATTGAGAGCTTCGAGAAAGCCGGCCGGGCGGAACTGGTGGAAAAGGAGAAAGGCGAGCTCTCGATCTTAAACGGATATTTGCCGCAAGCGATGAGCGCCGATGAAGTCTCGAAGGTTGTGCGCGAAACGATTGCCGAAGCAGGCGCAACCTCGCGAGCGCAAATGGGCACGGTGATGAAGGCGTTGCAGGCGAAAGTAGCCGGTCGCATTGACGGCAAAGCGCTGAGCGCCGAAGTGCAGAAGCAGTTGAGCGGTTGAAAAGTTACAACGGTTGAGAAGTTTAAACGGGAATTCCTTCGCCTGCTCCAACCTTGTAACCTTTTTTAACACTTTAACTTTTTAACCTTTTAACTTCTGCCCGTGCTTACTGCTATTCTCGTCGCGGCCGGTGACAGTCGCCGCATGGGTTTTGACAAATTGTTTGCGACGATCGCCGGCAGACCGGTCATCGCGCATACCATGCGCGCATTTGAGAGCGCGGGGTCCGTCAGCGAGATCATTATTGTCGCGCGCGAAGATCGCCGTGATGAGATCAAAAGAATCGTTCAAGATGAAAATTTCAAAAAGATTCAGTCGATCATTCCCGGTGGCAAACATCGCCAGGATTCTGTCCGAGCCGGCCTGGATCATCTCGAGGCAACGGCAAGATACGTTGCTATCCATGATGCAGCGCGCCCACTGATCACCGCGGAACAAATCGAGCGCGTCTTCGAGCAAAGCCGGATACATGCTGCTGCCAGCCTGGCTGAGCCAATCAGTGACACGCTCAAGTATGCTAATAGTGAATTTTTCGTTACCAGCCCGGTAGATCGGCATCAGCTCTATGCAATGCAAACACCGCAGATTTTCGAGCGCCGGTTGATTGAGGACGCATATCGAGCTGTCTACGCAGAGAATGCTTCGGTTACCGACGAGGTTTCAGCGGTTGAACGGCTCGGTCGCAAGGTTATTCTGGTTCCAAACAAAGACTTAAATTTCAAAATCACTTATCCGCGGGATTTGGCCCTTGCGGAATTTGTTCTAACGCAACGAATCCAGGCGGCCGCGAATTAAGCTGGCTACGTGCCGACGCAGCTAGGCAACCATCGGATCGATGGGAACCAGTGGACGAATCAGCTCGACTACGGGTGCGACATCTTTGCGTCTGAAGCGACGGCCATGTTTTCGAATCTTCGCGGTCTCAAGTTCGCCAACACGAGTGAGTTCGCCGTGTTTCCAAACCCAGGCATCCGGATTGTAAGGACCGATCCGGCGCGGGTCGGTCCAGGTATGGATCGACAATAAATTGGGCGTCACGGCGGCTGCAATGTGCATCGGGCCGCTTTCCACGCTTACGATAAACCGCGCGATCCGAACGAGCCAGATCAACTGAAGCAGTGAAGTTTGTCTGGTCAGATCGACGCAATTTTCCGGTGTATTAATTCTAAGGCGTGATTGTCCTACAACTACCACGCGAGTTGGCGCGAGCGCGCGGCAAAATTCCTCGATCACTGCGTTTGAAAGCGACTTGTCGTGCCCGTGGGCGAAAGGGTGAAGAAGAACAAATGGCGGGTGCGCATCGAAGCGCGGCAGCGGATCGCCACTTGG
>QHPC01000102.1 GCA_003218915.1 Verrucomicrobiota bacterium | reverse complement strand
TAGGCAAGAGAACCGGCATCATCGCAGCCTGAGAGAAGCCCCACTCGCGTCCGCGGTCTCCAGTATTCTCTTTTTCGAAGAACCAGTTCATGGCCCATTCGACGCGGTCGAAGAATTCTTGAGCAAGGAGCAAACGAACTTCGTAGGCATCGGGAACCTTGGGCGGGCCGCCCTCTTCTTCCTCCTCTTCTTCTCCTCCTCCCCCCGGGGGAGGTGGAACTTCTTCGTGTCGGATCGTGCCGACGCCGAATTTGTATTCGGCGAAAATTGTCGGGTTAAGCGGAATCTTGTTCCAATCAGCAAGCGCCCATCGGGCTTCCAGACTCACTGTCTGCACGCCGCCACCGCCATTAAATCGTTCCAACTCTGTTTCGGCCGCGATGTTAAAGCGATACGGCAAACCCATTTCGATCTCTTGAGTGAAAAGGTAATCCGGCGGTCCATGGCGGAACCCCTGGCCCTCAAAAAGCTCGCCGAAGAAAAATGCCCATGGAGGCAATACGTAGGCCTGCGTTACGTTGGAAAAACGGCTGCGCGAGAGTCCCGGAGGCGCGCCGTAAGCACTGGGAACTTCTTCGCCCGTGACGACAATTGGTTGCTCATCTCTTAGCGTTACTTCCTGCGCGAAGACGGAAGGACTAACGACAGGAAATATTAAACATCCGCATGCGATCAGCGGCACGAGGCACCGCTGCGCAACTCCACGAAAAAAGGACATTTTTCTCATAAGTGCCGCGCATAATTACAAAACCGTAATAATTGGCAAGACTTTTTTTTGCGGAAATCCTATGAAGGCGTGCTTACGCCATTCCGGGCGGATTCAGTGCCTCGCAGTCGCCATGTGCTCGAGGGGTTACTCAAAAATGCAGAGGCGGTCCCGTTTCTCTTGTCGATTTCGCTTTGACGCTCGGTTCCCTGCACCGTGTCTGTGAG
The DNA here is from genome assembly GCA_003218915.1 of Verrucomicrobiota bacterium. Lineage (GTDB taxonomy): Bacteria > Verrucomicrobiota > Verrucomicrobiia > Chthoniobacterales > UBA10450 > Udaeobacter. The sequence continues at coordinate 2,837 of QHPC01000102.1, read as the reverse complement.
TCTGATAGAAGTGCAGCCGCAGTCCGCTCCACCGGACTGCGGCTTCTCCACTTCAGCAACCCCGAAGGTTTTCGGGGCCGTCAGCCCTGCAGGTATTTGCGTTATCATTACGAAATCGTAATGATTAGTAAGCTAAATTTTCGCGCGAATTTGTTTGCGCCAGCTTGGACGACGCCAGCTTTATTATTACAACATTGTAACTGGGATGGTAGCTTTAAACCCGAAGAGACAGGCATCAGTTTAGCGCCTTCCGATTGCCTGGCGTTCGCAGAAGCCGTTCTTAAAGAATTGAATCGCAGGTAAGTTAGAACGAACTTTCCGAGCGATTGATGATTTGCCATTTTGGCCGGGAACATGGCGAAAGAGAACTCTACGATCAGATGGATGGAGGCTGACAATCGGTACTTCCGGATCTTTGAACTCTACTACCGTGCACTCGACGCTGGGGAGCATTTGCAGAAACTTTTCAACTGTCAGGCGGCAATAATCCCGTTTTCTAGGATGTGAGAGCCTGCGATAAGCTTCGGCAACAGTGAGCTGCCCACCGGCCTCGCGCACAACGTGCGCCAGAGTGAGATCGAAGCGGCCGACAGGTTCGTCGATGCGTCGCAGTTTATGATTCGTTTCCGGCCAACAAGGAATATTTTTGTCCAGCGCCACGATCAAACGCACATGCGCTTCCATCGACAATCGAACGCTGTTCAAATAATTACCCGTCGTTGGCCGCGACGAGAAGGCTGCACGGGAGCCGACCCACTTTTCAAGCAATTGGGGAGTCAGTGGAAAAATCGCCGACACACAGCGCCACTTAATTACTTCGAGGAGCCGCGGAACTCGCGGACCCCAGCTTTTCCTCAAACTATCAAGCGTGTTTGCAAACACCTTGTGTACCCGGGCACGCGTCAGACCGTATCGTCGGCCGATTTCTGCGTAGCTCAGGCAGAGAAGGTCCGCGCCCGGACTGCGGCCGCTCCCTGTTTGTGCTCCGATTCTGGCAAGAACAAATTGTCTGTCACGAAGCGGTAGCTTCGCCAGCCCTTGCTCAACCAAACTCAATAATTCGGACGCCGCCGCGGCCTCTTCAATCTGCGCAACATCAAATTCGCCGGAAACTCCGCGCTCAATCAGTTGTTGGATCTCGCTAATCGTGCCCCACCCACAGGCTCTGTATTGGAGCAATTCAAAAGCGCTGCGTCTGTTGAGATCGCCCAAACTCCGAGCACCAATTGAACGGACAACGTTGGCCAAACGCGTGGTTATCGGCAATTCGTTGAAAGCGAGATGGCAAATCGATTCCGGGATGGCAAAGCTTGCCGCATTTTCCTGCATCTTTGCAGTCGCTCCCTCGCTGTCTGTAGCGGTGAAATCCGGCGAAGCATAAACGCACTCGCGCAGGTGACCATTACAAGACGCCTTCCCGTTTCGGAATCGTGCGCGACGCGTGAGCAAATCCAGTTCATATAAAGTTTTTGATCCACAATTCTTCTCCCAGGCAAAATCAACCACCTTTCGTCCATGGAGATCGCCAAGCACACGAATGCCGAAGCGGCTTAACAAAGTGGTGAGACGCGCTGATGTTTGCCACGCATCCAACGGCTGATTGTGCAGCCTTGCCGGGATCTCGATTGCCTTGGAGAAAGAATGAAGAGCTAACGCTGGCATGACGCTTCCTAGATTGATTTTTCCGGTCTGTGGCCAGACCCGAAAGCATTCCGGGCGGCTTTATCACCTGTCGTTTTCATTTGTCAATTCGCGATCATTACAAAATTGTAATAATTGGCAAGACAAATTTTTGAGCGCTGTTCGTCCAACGGTTACGCGTTCAATCGACGAATCCTATCGTGATCAATAGCCTTCGCGTACTGGCGATAGCGAAGAGGGGAGATTACGCTCCCTTGGGAAAAGTGAGGCTTACGGTGGTGCCCCGGCCAATTTCGCTTTGAATCCTGGCGGCGCCCCCGTGAAGATCGACAATCGACTTTACTAAAGCCAAACCCAGGCCTGCTCCATCCGATCCGCGCGATGACTCTGCGCGGTAAAACCGATCGAACACGCGCGGCAAATGTTCGGGAGCTATTCCAGAACCATTATCGCTCACCACGACCTTGAAATCTTTCGCGCCCTCGGCAAGCGCAATTTGAATTGAACCGTTCTCAGGAGTAAAACGCAGCGCGTTGTCGACCAGATTGCCCACGGCGCGCTCGAACAAGGCCGGGTCGGCAGAAATTTGTCCCTGCCCGCTGCAACGGACCGCGACATGACGATCTTCTGCGATCGTTTCATAAAACGCCGCAATTTTTTCCACTGCTGCGCGCGCGTCGAATCGCTTCCGCTCGACCGGCTCGCGTGCTGCATCGGCGCGCGCGACGAAAAGCAAGTTGTCCACGATTCCGGAAAGCCGTTCGCACTCGCCGATCGTGGATTCGATGGTTTCGCGATACTCGGCAGAGCTGCGGTCGCGCGACAGAGCGACCTGCGCTTCACCCAGCATATTTGCGATGGGAGTTCGCAATTCATGCGCGAGATCCGCGGAGAATTGAGAAAGGCGCGTAAAGGAATCCTCGAGGCGCTTAAGCATTTCATCGAAAGCGATGGCCAGCGGCTGAAGCTCGCGTGGCCAGCTGGCTGGTGCGACGCGCTCGTTCAGGTGCGTCGGCCCAATTCGCTCCAATGAACGCTTCATTTCTTCCAACGGACGCAGACCGCGCCTGGTGACCGGGATCGCAATTAGAATGGAGGCGAGAATGCTGCCTGAAAGAACGACCAGTACCAAAATTCCAAATTTTCTCTCCACCTGCTCGTCGCTCGAGCGGTCCTGCGCCACCTGGATCGTAAAC